>JAGQGA010000999.1 GCA_020432595.1 Anaerolineales bacterium
AAATAGCTTATTTTCGCTGGTCGCCAGATGGTCAAAAAGTTACTATAGAATATACAGTATACGATGATTTAGGAGATGCCGGAATTGAAACATTTCACCGGGCGTTTGTTCTAGATCTGGTATCCAAAACAAGTTCAGGCATTTATGAAGGAGCATTTTTCAATTTCATTGCGGGCTGGGTTCAAATAAGGCAATAACGGCTCTTTGGGAATTCAGGGGATTGCCTCGCTTTTAGCGTGGTGCGTGGTACGTGAATCAATTGAGCTTTTAATACACCACGCACCACGCACCAAATTTGTCAACCCCACGAGATTCAAAAGAACCGCAATAACCTAACCCGGTTATTCCGAGGAGATGGTAGGAACATCGGTGACAGCCCGCCGTGTAACATATACGATTGCGGGACAAGCCGTTGCCAGCCGGGTGCAGACTTTTTCCCCGACGGCCGGCAACACCCTCTACCGCCTTTACACCGACCACCTCGGCAGCACCATCACCCACAGCACGATGAGCGGCGGCACGGTGGCGGGAGCCAACACCTATTACCTGCCCTACGGCAGCTACCGAGGCACCCCACCCACCCAAACCCTCCCCCACCGCGACTTCACCGGCCCACGCGAGAAACCCGAGGTTTGGGCGGTGTATTATCAAGCAA
>JAGQGA010001000.1 GCA_020432595.1 Anaerolineales bacterium
TCGGCATCATCAAGCCGGAGAGGAATTGAGATTTCCACGCCGAGTCGTACAGGGTGTTGTTCGACTGGTCGAATTTCTGGATGCTTTCGGCTTCGCCATTGAAGGCTTTCATCACGATGTGACCGCTGTACATCTCTTCCACATGCCCGTTGACGTGACCGAGGTATTCCTGCTGCTGTTTGAAGAACTTCTGCGACTGTTTGACGATCAGCATCACAGTCACCATCGAAAGCGGAATGACCACCAGCGCCACCAGTGTCATCTGCCAACTGATCGAGAGCATCATGATCAGCACACCGACCACCGTCACCAGCGAGGTGATGATCTGGGTCAGGCTTTGGCTGAGGGTTTGGTTGAGGGTGTCCACATCGTTTGTGATGCGTGAGAGCACCTCGCCGTGAGTCGTGCCGTCGAAGTAGCGCAGCGGCATACGGTTCATTTTCTCGGAGAGATCGCGGCGGAAACGGTAGGCAATATCGGTCGAGACGTTTGCCATGATCCAGCCCTGGATGTAGGCAAAAAGCGCGGAGACGAGATACAAGCCCAACGTTATGAGAGCGATGCGCCCGATGTACTCAAAGTCAATCGAGCCGCTCCCGTTCAATTCCGCCATCACACCTTCGAAAAGTTTGGTGGTGGCATTACCAAGGATTTT
>JAGQGA010001001.1 GCA_020432595.1 Anaerolineales bacterium
GTATTCCCCCACCCCCCGCTGCACCAACGCCTCAACCTGCGCCGCCTGCGACACATCCGTGCGGACAAAAATCGCCTCGCCCCCTTTGTCCGTCACCATCTGCGCCGTCTCCTCGCCGCCAGCCACATCCACATCGGCCAGCACCAGCCTGGCCCCCTCCCGCGCAAACAACAGTGCCGCCGCCCGGCCAATGCCAGAGGAAGCCCCAGTGATCAAAGCTACTTTGTTTTCTAGTTGTCGTTCCATGTTTTATGTCAGTAATCGGTAATCAGTTATCAGTTATCAGTAAGCGACTGATTACCGATTACTGATTACCGATTACTGATTACCGATTACTACGAATTAGCCGCTTGTGGCAGAATCACCGTGCTGCAAAATTCACAGGTTACACTGGTTGCCCCACGCGGTGGCGGCGCAACTGCCGCAAAACAGGCAGGGCATTGCGTGGGGAATGAAGCGGCCACAACCTTGGCAGATTCCACCTCTTCCAAATATTCCTCGGCGCGATCCCTGTCAATGTCACCTGTCTGCACCCGCTTAATCATCGCTGCCCAGTCAGCAGAATCTTGCCCCTTCAAATGGAAACGGGCGCGGCTGACAGAGGAAAAAAAAAAAAAAACCAGTTCCAAAATGTCGGCCTTGCCCATGCCCAAAA
>JAGQGA010001002.1 GCA_020432595.1 Anaerolineales bacterium
TGTAGGTGAGGGTAACGGCCGTATCCTGCCGCAACCTCAGCAGTGAAAGCTCCTTAAGCAGCTGCTCATCTTCGGTATCAAAACGGACGTTCCGCTCATAAATGCGCGGCTTGGCCAGCTCTGCTCCCGCTGCCAGTAGCCGCTCCCGAAATGCCGCCAGCTCCGGGATGAAAAACTTCACTTCGACTTCTAAATTATTTTGGTTGTTTGCCACGTTTCACTTTTCACACAAGAAAGGGCGAGGCGATTGGTAGCAAAGGCTATTTGCTCTGCTAAGTCTATTCCCAATCGCCTCGCCCCTACTGATTACTGATTACCGATTACTGCTTACTGAATACCGTCTACTCTTCTTCCTCATCTACAATCACCGCCAGCACCTGGTCTTTTTCCACGCTAGCCCCAGCTTCCACGCTGATCCGGGCGACGATGCCAGCCTTGGGCGCGCGCAGTTCATTCTCCATCTTCATCGATTCCAGAATGATGACCTTGTCCCCTTTCTCCACGTGCTGTCCTTCAGACACGGGCACGGCCACAATCAGGCCAGGCATGGGGGATTTCATTTGGGCTTCGCCCGTCACATCGCTGGCGACACCGCGCGCTTTGGCCAGGCGGTAGGCGCGTTCATCCTGCACCTTCACGGTGTAAAGCTCACCCT
>JAGQGA010001003.1 GCA_020432595.1 Anaerolineales bacterium
ATTGGTTTTTATCTGATGGTGATAACGGCCGTTTCCTTCTACCTGCGCTCCTGGATTGGGCAGAAAAATTGGCGGCGGCTGCACTACCTCACCTTTTTGGTTTATCTCATGGGTACGCTGCACGGCTGGATGGCCGGCAGCGATGCGGCCCTCATGGCACCCATCTATCAGGGCAGCGGTTTACTAGTTCTGTTTCTGACCCTGTTTCGGATTCTTTCTGCGGGTGCCACGGCCACCTCGGCACGGGCGCGTAGCCGCAGCAGTTGATTATGGTATACTGACCACAGTCAGAAATTGCATGAACTGTTTCTAGAGATTAGAGATTGGAGATTAGAGATTGTGAACCTTCATCAAGCTCCAATCTCCTTTTCGTAGTTATATAAAGATGACAACCATACTGTTAATTGACGATGATCCCCTGATCACCGGGCCGCTGGTGAAAACGCTGGAGCAAAGTGGCTACCAAGTGATGGTGGCCGATAACGGGCGCGATGGATTGGCGCAGGCACTACAGACGGAGCCAGAGTTGGTGGTGCTGGACATTTTGCTGCCGGAGATGGATGGCTGGGATGTGTGTCGTGAACTGCGCCGCCACAGCTCCGTGCCGATCTTGATGTTGACGGCGCTGGGCGATGAGGTAGACCGGATTGTGGG
>JAGQGA010001004.1 GCA_020432595.1 Anaerolineales bacterium
ATCGCTCATTCGGCAGTTGGTAGAAAGGGGGAAAAACGGCCGTTTGCGCGTCATGGCAGGCAGCAGTGTTAACGCCGCCAACGCTGCCCACATCGTGGCCGCCACCGGCGTGGCCGATCTGCACGCTGGTTCAGCCGTCACCGACTGGGTGGAGAGCCACATGGAGTACCGCAACCCGCAGGTGGCAATGGGCAGTAGCACCCAATCTGAATACGCTCGTCGGCAAGTAACTGCTGAGCGGGTAGCGGATTTGGTGGCAGCAGCACAAAAGTAATCGGACGCGGACAAACGCAGATGAACGCGGACAAGAATCCGTGTTCGTCCGTGTTTGTCCGTGTCCCATTTTCCTAATGAAAGCATTAGACACCTTTTTAACAGAGGCCGTGGGGCGGGTGTTCCCAACGGCCGTTTTGCACATCAACCACGCCGGGCAGCCCATTTACCAGCGAGCCGTTGGCTTTGTAGACCCCGACACGCGGCAGCGGCCAGCCGAGCTGGAAACGCTGTTTGACCTCGCTTCCGTAACCAAGCTGTTTACTACCACTGCCTTTTTGCGGCTGGTGGCGGCAGGCAAAGTGGGGCTGGATAACCAGGTGTGCGGGGTGCTGCCGGAGTTTGTGGGCAAACGGCCGTTCTTGCCCTACGAAGACCCC
>JAGQGA010001005.1 GCA_020432595.1 Anaerolineales bacterium
CCATTTGCCACGGCTCCCCGGCCGAGGTAGGCACCACGCGGGGCAATGGCAGCGTCGGTGCTTCCTGCGCCATATGGCGCAATGCCGCCGTCTGAAACGCCACCACCCCGGGGTCTTCATCCACATTGGCAATTTTCAGCACATACCCCGCCCCCGTCGCCGTCCGTAGCCGAAAATTTTGATCCCGTTCACTGGGCAGTGGCTGCAATTCGCCGCGCAGCCCAAAAATCGCTTCGGCCATCTCAGCCGCCGCCGCCACGGCAAATTCTGGCTGGTTCCGATCTAAAAATTTGACGCTCTCTTCCTGCATAACACACCTTTTTGCCAGTAATCAGTAACCAGTAACCAGTAATCAGTTAAGGGCAACTGATTACCGATTACCGATAACTGATTACCGATTACCGATTACTGACTACCGATTTTATCCCACCTACATCAATTGACGCACTTGATCCTCAACCCTTTGACCGATTCCCGCAATACCCTTTTCGGCTATTCTTCCTCCGCCGCTCGCCGCCCAGCGCGGGAAATTTTGGCACGCAGGGAGACACCCCATGAACAGTTCATTTGCCATCACGGTAGACGAAACGTTGGCAACGTTACGCCGCTTTTTGGAAGCGGGCGACATGGAAAATGCGCTGGCTTTGTTGGCA
>JAGQGA010001006.1 GCA_020432595.1 Anaerolineales bacterium
CACGCTGGCGCTGGCCGTCATCGGCGCGCTGACCTATCGCCGCCGGGTGCGTCTCTGGATCTGGACGGCCGTGATCTTCGGCCTCTTCACGCTGGGACCCTTCCTCCAGATCAACGGCGAGTACCGCTTCGACCTGGACGGCGTGGACGCCACCTTCCCCATGCCCTACGCGCTGCTCCACTACATCCCCATCGTCAAAGCCAACCGCGCCCCCAACCGCAACAGCGTCATGCTCATGCTGGCGGTGGCGGTGTTGGCAGGGTATGGGGTGATGTGGTTTATGGGTAGAATTAGGCGTAGGAAAATGGATGGAGAGATTGGGAGATTGGGAGATTGGGAGACTGGCGGCGGCACTGGAGGCCAGTCTGCGCGCATACCCCAATCTCTCAATCTCCTAATCTCTAGTCTCCATTTTGCCGTTGCCGCATTTTTGGCCGTCCTCCTCCTCTTCGAACACCTCGCCGTCCCTGCGCCGCTGTCGGACGCGCGGGTGCCGGAGGTCTATGCGGAGATCGCGGCGGATCCGCGGCCGGTGAGCGTGCTGCAGGTGCCCCTGGGGTGGCGCAACAGCTTCGGCGTGTTGGGCCCGGAACGCACCCAGTTGCAGTACTACCAGACCGCGCACGGCAAGCCCATGCTCGGCGGCAACATCA
>JAGQGA010001007.1 GCA_020432595.1 Anaerolineales bacterium
GATTACGCCGGAGATAGACCGCCTTTCGCGGGCAGCGGCGGCGGCGGTGGGGGGTGGCGTAGTGGCGATTGATTTGCTGGAAACACCTACAGGGGAGCTGTTGGTGAATGAGGTGAACTACACGATGGAGTTCCGCAACAGCATTGCGCCGACGGGGGTGAATATTCCGGGGCATATTGTGGATTATGTGCTGGCGGTGGGGGAAAAACGGCCGTTAATGACCAACGGCAATAGCTCGGTTGCAGCAGTGGGGAGGAGGGGGTAGGGAGATTGGTTATTGGAGATTGGAGATTGATGAAGGTTTACAATCTCCAATCTCCAATCTCCATTTACCAGTCATGATACGAGCAAGCATTGTTGGCGGATCAGGTTATGCAGGGGGGGAACTGCTGCGGCTGCTGTTGGGGCATTCGCAGGTGGAAGTGGCGCAGGTCACGTCGCAGCGGTACGCGGGGCAGTTTGTCCACAGCGTGCATCCCAATTTGCGCGGGGCGACACGGCTGAAGTTTTGCGCGGTGGAGGCGTTGGCGGCGTGCGATTTGCTCTTTTTGGCGCTGCCCCACGGCCGAGCAGCCGAACAAATTGAGCGGTTTGCCGGGTTGGCAGAGCGCATTGTGGATTTGTCGGCTGATTTTCGGCTGCGTGACCCGGCG
>JAGQGA010001008.1 GCA_020432595.1 Anaerolineales bacterium
CTCCCCAACGTCTGGCCCATCGAAGCTGAAAAGCCGATCCGCTTTCGCATTGCCGAGCAGGATTGGCTGGCGGCGGAAATGGAAGCGATGCTGGCCGATCTCGACATCATCGGCATCTTCCACAGCCATCCCGATAACCCACCCATCGCTTCCCCCCGCGACCTCGCCTGGGCAAGCTGGCCCGGCTACTCCTACATCATCACCGAAGTAGCAGCCGGAGAGCCAACCCACAGCCGTTCCTGGCAGCTTCAGCCGGATCGGTCGGGTTTTGTTGAAGAGATGATAGAGATTGGAGATTAGAGATTGGGGTGCTACTACCAATCTCCAATCTCTAATCTCCAATAACCAATAACCAAAGAGGAAAAATGGCAACTATTCGTATTCCAACCCCCCTACGCCCTTACACGGGTGGTAATGGGACTATTGATGTTTCGGGCGCAACCGTTGGCGCGGCGCTAGACAGTTTGACACAGCAGCACCCTGACCTGCGACCGCATTTGTTTGAGGGTGACGCGCTGCGTAGCTTTGTTAATATTTATCTGAACAAGGAAGATGTGCGCTATTTGGATGGGTCAGAAACGGCCGTTTCTGCCACCGACACCCTGCAAATCATTCCCTCCATTGCGGGAGGAGCGTGAGAGGTTAGCGATTG
>JAGQGA010000100.1 GCA_020432595.1 Anaerolineales bacterium
GTGGCAAGGTGTCGGTGGAAACGGGGCGCAGCGGCGGGGAGCTATGGCTGCGCGTGGCCGACACCGGCCCTGGTATCCCGGCCGATGAATTGCCTAATCTATTTACCCCCTTTTTTCGCGGGCAGCAGGCCAGCCGTTTTCCGCGTGGGCTGGGGCTGGGGCTAACGATTGCCCAGGAAGTGGCCGTGGCGCACAACGGTCGTATTCAGGTGGACAGCGACCTGGGGCGCGGCAGCCAGTTTACCCTCTACCTTCCAATCCATTACGCCACCTAGATTGAAGATTAGCAATTGGAGATTAGGTGAATAGACATTATCAGCATGAACTTTATGTCACGCAAAGGCGCAAAGGGGAAAGTGCTTGGCGGCTTTGCGCCTTTGCGTGAGAAATTTTTATTTCCGATATTTTCCAATCTCCAATCTCGGTTTTGTAGCCCATTCAATTTTCATTCCTTAAGCTGGGCTTAAACTTCCCATATAGTTGCCTTAAAGCCAAAAACGGCCGTTTTCCCTATCCTGTCATTATGAAAATAGTGGCTGGTGGCTGGTACCAGCTACCAGCCGCCAGCCACTATTTGTATTGGAGGCACAAAATGACAGGTAAAATTCGTACAACCCTTTTTATGTTCTTCGCCATGCTCATTCTTATGAGTATGACCGCTTGTTCGCAGCCCGTCACCGTTTCGGCAGCCGACAGCAACATGGCAGACCAGACAGTTACCGTATCCAAGCCGCTGGTGGCGGCGGATAATGTGGTGGTGGAAACGGCCGTTAATGGCACCCTCGAAGCCATCTACGACCAGGTCAACCCCTCCGTCGTCCACATTCGCATCGAGCAGCACCAAGCTGCCAACAACAACCCCATCTTCCAATTCCCCAGCCTGCCAGGCTTTCCCAACCTTACCCCGCAGCAGCCCGATAGCACCGTCCGGGCTGAAGGGTCGGGCTTTGTGTGGGATATAGACGGCCACATTGTGACCAACAACCACGTTGTCGCCAACGCCGACAAAATCACCGTGATTTTTGCCGACGACACAACAGTGGATGCAACCCTGGTTGGGGCTGACCCCGACAGCGATTTGGCCGTTTTGTCGGTAGATGTGGATGCCAGCGAGCTGCACCCCGTGCAAATTGCCGACTCAACCCAGCTTCACGTAGGCGATTTGGCGGTTGCCATTGGCAACCCGTTTGGGCAAGAAGGCACCATGACCGTCGGCATCATCAGCGCCCTCGGCCGCTTGCTGCCAGCGGACAGCGGCAACCCGAACGCCCCGCGCTACAACATCCCCGACATCATCCAAACGGATGCGTCCATCAACCCCGGCAACTCTGGCGGCGTGCTGCTCAACGACCAGGGTGAAGTTGTAGGGGTCACATCGGCCATCATCTCCCCGGCGGGAGCCTCAGCCGGGATCGGTTTTGCCATCCCGACGACGATTGTGCAGCAGGTGGTGCCAGCTCTCGTCAGCGACGGCCATTATGACCATTCGTATCTGGGGATCAGCGGCGTGACGCTGACGCCGGACTTGGCCGAAGCTGCTGGGTTATCGCGTGACCAACTGGGTGTGCTGATAGGCGAAGTGGTTCCCGACAGCCCGGCGGATGCGGCGAACCTGCACGGCAGCGACCGGCAGGTGGAGATGGATGGGGAACAGGTGGTGGTTGGTGGGGATGTAGTAACGGCCGTTAATGACGAACCTATCCACAGCATGGACGACCTCATCACCTATCTCAGCCGTTCTGGCAAGGTGGGCGACACCCTTACGCTAACCATTATGCGCGATGGCAAGGAGCAGTCGGTGGACGTGACGCTGCAAGCTCGGCCGCGTAGCGATGGGTCGGTGGTGGGGGAAACGGCCGTTAATCCCAACCAAAACAATAACCACGCCTGGCTTGGCATCAGCGGCCTCACCCTCAACAGCGACCTGGCCGATGCCATGAACCTGGACAAAGACCAAAGCGGTGTCCTCATCCAGCAAATTGAGCAGGGCAGCCCCGCCGACAAAGGTGGCTTACACGGCAGCTTCAAACCCAGCACCATCAACGGCCAGCGCATTTTGCTCGGCGGCGACATCATCACCGCCGCCAATGGGGAAACAGTGCAAAACACCCAGGATTTGCAAAACACAGTTGCCCAGGCCAAGCCCGGCGACACCCTCAAGCTCACCATTTTGCGCGACGGCCGGGAACAAACCATCAGCCTAACTTTAGGCGAACGTAAATAAGGAGAATTTCAACATGCGTCGTTTTCTTTTATCCACATGGTTTTTGATCATTGGTCTGCTGTTCTTCGGCAGCAGCGGCATCACCTATGCCCAAACAGACACCACCGCCGTTCCCGTACCCCCACTGGCTCTCTACACCGACTTTCCCTCCCAAGTGATAGGCGTGGGCGAAAATGTCACCGTTAACCTCAAGCTGGCAACCGGCACAGCTGGGCAAATTGTCAAATTGGGGGTCAATGATTTGCCAAAAGGGTGGACGGCCGTTTTTCGCGGCGGCTCCCACTTGGTGGAGTCAACCTACGTGCAGCCCGGCAAAGATGCCAGCGTTGATTTGAAGCTCACCCTGCCCGCCGACGTTGCCGCCGACACCTACCACCTTGAGGTAACCGCCGCTGGCAGCGGCACCCAGGCCAAGCTGCCGCTGGAACTGACGATCCAGCAAAAGCTGCCCCCCAATATGAGCATGACGGTGGATTTGCCCACGCTGCGCGGCAAACCCGATGGCACCTTCCGCTTCAACGCCACGCTGAAAAATGAGGGGGACGAGGATTTGAACGTAGATTTGCTGGCCGAGGCCCCGGCCGGGTTTACCGTTGTCTTTAAGGCCAGCGGCCAGGAAGTGACCACGCTGCCGCTGGAAGCCAATGCCACCAAGTCGGTTTCCATTGAGGCCACGCCCCTGTTCAAGATGGAGGTCGCCAGCTACCCGATTGCGGTTCACGCCCAGGCAGGTGAGATCAAGGCGGACATGGCGCTAACGGCCGAAGTAGTGGGGCAATCGGCGCTGGATTTGGTCACACCAGACGGCCGTTTATCGGGCGATGTGCAGTCGGGGCAGGAAACGGCCGTTAATCTGCTGCTGCAAAACACCGGCTCCGCCCCCGCCGAAGCCATCACCATGAGCGCCACCTCCCCCAACGGCTGGACGATCACCTTTGACCCCGCCGACATTCCCCAACTTGCCCCCGGTGCCCAGGCGCAAGTCACCGCCCATGTTAAACCCGCCGACAAAGCCATCGCCGGTGATTATGTGATGTCGTTTAAGGCGCAGCCCAAGGACAACAGCATCCAAACGGTGGAATACCGCGCCACCGTCCGCACCTCCACCCTGTGGGGCATTGGCGGCGTAGTGCTCATCGCCATCGCCATCGGTGTGGTTGGGCTGGCCGTCACCCGCTTTGGCCGCCGCTAGGAGGGCATCATGGACAAATACGTCATTCAGGCAACGGGCTTGACCAAGCGGTATGGGGATTTTACGGCCGTGGATCAAATCAACCTCGCCATCCGCCCCGGCGAAGTATACGGAATGTTGGGGCCAAACGGCTCTGGCAAAACAACCACCATTTTGATGCTGCTGGGGCTGACCGAACCCAGTGCTGGCAAGGTGAGCGTGTTGGGGTTTGACCCCGGCCGGCAGCCCCTCAGCGTGAAATCCCACGTTGGCTACCTGCCCGACTCGGTTGGCTTTTATGATGGGCTGACGGCGTGGGAAAACCTGAACTACATTGCCAAACTGAATGGGCTTTCCCGCCCGGTGGCGCAAGCACGCATTGAGCAATCGCTGGAACGGGTTGGGTTAAGCGATGTGACCCATAAACGGGTTGGTTCTTTCTCTCGCGGGATGCGGCAGCGGTTGGGCGTGGCCGAACTGCTGCTAAAACAGCCGGAAATCATCATCATGGATGAGCCAACGCTGGGGCTTGACCCGGAAGCCGCCCGCCGCTTTTTACAGCTTGTGCAGGAGCTAAAGCATGAGGGGATTACCATCATGCTGTCGTCCCACCTGCTGCATCAGGTGCAAACGGTGTGTGATCGGGTGGGGCTGTTCAGAAACGGCCGTATTGTTCTCGAAGGCCCCGTCAGCCAACTGGCACTGCAAGTGCTGGGCGGTGCGTACCGCATCCATGTGCAGGCCAACAACGGCAAGGCGGCTGGGCTGCACCGCGTGCTGCAAGGGGTAGGTGGCATTGTAGATGTTCACGACCTGACCCCTGATGAGTATGAGCTAGAGGCCAAGAGCGACCTGCGGGCTGAAGTGGCCGAGGCGGTGGTTAAAGCTGGCGGCCGGCTGCGCTCGCTCGCCATCGAAACCCCCAGCCTCGATGAAATTTATGCCCATTACTTTGAGGATACGCCGACCAACGGGGCACCACCGCATGCATGAAGAATGGGACGCAGATTTTCCTGATTTTCCTGATAAGAAATCAGGTTCATCAGGAAAATCTGCGTCCTATTCCGAGGAAAACGACCATGACATCACAAGCGATTAAAGTAGAACGAAAACGGGAAGGCTCGCCGTGGACAGGGCTGTGGGCGGTGGTGGGCAAGGATATGGCCGACCATCTGACCAGCGCCCGGATGCGGATTTTGGAGCTGTTGATTTTATTAACGGCCGTTGCCACCGTCTTTGGCGCGGTCAGCAATTTGCAAAAAAGCGCGGGGCAGGAGCAATTTGTCTTTCTCAAGCTGTTTACCACCGGGCAAGACCCGCTGCCCGCCTTTGCCGGGCTGCTTGGCTTCCTCGTCCCCCTGGTCGCCATCGCCCTCTCCTTCGATGCCATCAACGGCGAATTTAACCAACGCACTTTGTCGCGTGTGTTGGCCCAGCCCATCTACCGCGACGCGCTGCTGCTGGGTAAATTTTTGGCCGGGCTGTTCACCCTGTCACTGGTGCTAACCGCCATTTGGCTGATGATTATGGGGGCGGGGCTTTTGGGCATTGGCGTGCCACCCAGCGGCGAGGAGGTGGGGCGCAGCCTTATGTTTTTGCTGATGACCATTGCCTATGGTGGGGTTTGGCTGGCACTAGGGCTGGTTTTTTCCACCAAATTCCGCCAGCCAGCCACAGCAGCCCTGGCTGCCATTGCAGTCTGGCTGTTTTTTACTGTCTTTTGGGATATGTTCGTGGGGTTGATCAGCCAAATTATCCTGCCAGCGCAAATTCAGACGGTGGATGAACTGGTGTCGCAAGCTAAAGTGGTAGAAACGCTGCTGCGGTTTTCTCCCAACACACTGTATGCCGAATCGACAATTGGGCTGCTGCTGCCGTCCACTCGTTCGCTGGGGTTTGTGCTGCCCACACAATTGCAAGGGGCGCTGATGGGAACACCGTTGCCGCTAGGCGAAAGCATCATTTTGACCTGGCCGCACCTGACGGGGCTGGTGGCGCTGACGGTGCTGCTGTTTGCCCTGGCCTATGTGCTGTTTCAACGGCAGGAAATTCGGGCGTAGTGGGAGATTGGAGATTGGAGATTGGACGGCTAATCTCCAATCCCCAATCTCCGAGAAAATGTCAATTTAGGGCCGTTGCTCACATCCCTAACTACGTCTGTCCCCATGATTTGCCTTCGAGGGGGCCACGGTAGAGCCAACGGCCGTTTAGCCGTTCAAACACACTGCACTCCGTAAACGACGCATCTTTGCCGCGCTGCACCAGCATGGCGTGGAACGTCACCGTTGCCCGGTTATCGGCCAGCGTAGACTCCCCCAAAATCTGCAAACCCACAAAATCTGTTAGCTCGCAAAACAACTTCAAATCTTTGTGAAACGCCCCATCCCGCTGCCGCCGCACGCTGTCGGGATGCTCCGTTTTGACAATGTAGCGCACCTTCCCCAGTGCATACGCCGCAAAGCGGGAGCGCATCAACGCCAACGGCGTGGGTGGCTTTTGTCCGTCGTGAAACGGCTGGCAGCACGCTTGGTATGGTTTTCCACTTTTACAAGGACATAACTGTGTCATAATGCCTGGTTTTTCTACCTCTAGACCCAATTCTCAACCACCAACTCAGGCACGCGCTCAAATTCGCCTATATTGTTGGTAACTAAAGCGACATTCAGGCTAACGGCCTGGGCGGCAATCAGCATATCAAGTGCCCCAATTAACTGCCCACCAGCCTGCAAATGCTGCCGAATGCGACCATAGGCAAACGCTGCACCACAATCAAAATCTATCATTTCTAGTGGCTGCAAAAACATCTCTAGCGCGTTCTGGTTTTTCTCTGGAAATGCACTTTTCTGCACGCCAAAAGACAATTCAGCTACGGTGATGGCTGAAATACCAATTTCCCCCGGCTGAAAAGACAAAAAGCGATTTAGCACCTGAACAGGCTTTTGTTTGATAATGTAAATGCAAATGTTCGTATCAAGAAGATATTTCATCAAACATATCCTCTAGATCAGTTCTCTCTTGCTCTATAGGTTGTTCACGCCCCTCAGCGAATATATCAGGAGAAAATTCATCTAGCGCATCAAACAAACCCTGCCATGCGGTGTCGTAGGGCAGCAGCAAGACACCACTGCTCATTCGTTTTATGTAGACCTGATCGCCATGAAAGCGAAATTCCTTTGGTAACCGAACCGCTTGGCTATTGCCGTTCATGAATAATTTAGCTGTTTGCATTGCAGCCTCCAATGGTATACAACGAATACAAAGGTATATATTCTCAAGTATATACATTCCATGTGGCAAATCAAGTAGGGCTAAGCTAAATTTTGGCCTATAGTTCGTGCCAACTATTTGCAAACGGCCGTTTGCCCATGCTAGAATGCCGCCATGTATAGAGTCGTCTTCATGGGAACCCCTGATTTTGCCGTGCCCAGCTTGCTGGCACTGTTGGAAATTGCTGACGTGGTTGGCGTTGTGACCCAGCCTGACCGACCCGCCGGGCGTGGGCGCAGCTTGCGCCCTTCACCGGTGAAGGTGGCGGCAGAGGCGGCTGGCGTGGCCGTATACCAGCCCGCTTCGCTGCGGCGTGAGGAGGCGGCTGAACCGCTGCGGGCGTGGCAGCCCGATGTGATTGTGGTAGCGGCCTTTGGGCAGATTTTGCGCCCCCACGTGCTGTCACTGCCGCCGCACGGCTGTGTGAATGTCCACGCCTCGCTGCTGCCGCGCTGGCGCGGGGCTTCGCCGATTCAGCACGCCATTTTGGCGGGAGATGCCGAAAGCGGCGTGTCGCTGATGCAGATGGAGCGCGGGCTGGACACGGGGCCGGTGTTTGTGCAGGAGGCGATTCCGCTGCTGCCGACGGAAACGGCCACCACGCTGCACGACAAGCTGGCGGCGCTGGGTGCCGACATGATGCGCCGTCATTTGGTGGACATTGTCAACGGCCGTTTATCCCCCACCCCCCAAGACGGTGCTCTCTCCACCTACGCGCCGATGATTGTCAAGGAAAACGGCCGTTTGGATTGGCACGACAGCAGCCAACAGCTTGACCGGCAACTGCGGGCGATGAACCCGTGGCCGGGGGCGTTTACAAGCTGGCAGGGGGAACTGTTTAAGGTGGTGGCGGCTGTGCCAGTGATCGGAGAGGAGGAAACGGCCGTTCCTGGGCAAGTGCTGGCCGGGGGCATCGTGCAAACGGGCAGCGGCCAAATCGCGCTGCAACAGGTGCAGCCGGCCGGAAAGCGAGTCATGAACATTGACGACTTTTTGCGGGGCAACCCGCACTTTGTCGGCGAAATTTTAGGATAGCAGCAAGATGAGAGTATTAGTTTATGGAGCTGGAGCAGTGGGTGGGTATTTGGGAGCGCGTTTGTGCCAGCATGGTCATGATGTCACGCTGATTGCCCGCCCCACCACGGCAGCCGCTATTCAAAGCCAGGGGCTGGCGGTGACGGAGGATGGGCAAACAGTGCGTACTCATCCCCGCCTGGCGACTTCGGTGGCGCAGGCGTTTATGAACCAGGCGGCGGCGTATGACCTGATTATTTTGGGGATGAAGTCCTATGATTTGGTGGAATCGCTTGACCCGCTGGTGGCGTTTTGCCCACAGCCGCCGATGCTGGTGACAACACAGAACGGGATTGGGGTGGAACGGCCGTTAATTGAACAATTTGGCCCAGAACACGTCCTGGCTGGCTCCTTCACCATCCCCGTGCGTAAGGAGACCACCCACAGCCTGGTGGCCGAGCGCACCGACGGCGGTTTTGCCTTGGCTCCCACGCAGGCGGGGCAAGCCATTGGGCAATGGCAGACCATTGGGCAGTGGCAGCAGCTTTTTAAAGAAGCGGGCGTCAACGCCGTTGTCGTCAAGGATTATCAGGCGATGAAATGGTCAAAGGCACTGCTCAACATTGTTGCCAACGCCAGTTGCGCCATTCTCAACCGCTCGCCGGAAACCATCTACAAGTCCGACATCATTTATGATTTGGAATTGCGAATGATTAAGGAGGCACTGGCGGTGATGAAGGTGCTAAAACTCAAAGTGGTTGATTTGCCAGGGCCATCCATTCCGGGCTTTGTCACTGGGGTCAAGCGGCTGCCCAAGCTGATCTTCCGACCAATTTTGATCAACAAGGTGGTTTCGGGGCGCGGGGAAAAGATGCCGTCGTTTTATATGGATCTGGCGGCGGGCAAGGGCAAGAGCGAGGTGCTGTTCCACAATGGGGCAATTGCTGAAGCGGGGGCGGCCAACGGGGTTGCGACACCGGTGAACCGCGCCCTGAGCGATATTTTGCTCAAGTTAACGCGGGAAGAAATAGATTGGCGGGAGTTTGACGGCAAACCAAAGAGGCTGCTGGCTGAAGTCCGTCAGTATGAGTGACGGTGTTTGATTTAAGACAGCGCAAAAACGGCCGGCCGCTGCTGGTGGGGCATCGGGGGGCAATGGCGGTGGCACCGGAAAATACGATGGTGTCGTTTGAAACGGCCGTTTCTGCCGGAGCCGACATCATTGAGCTAGACGTACAGCTCACCGCCGATGGACAGGTCATTGTCTTCCACGACCCGGATTTACAGCGCAAGACGGGCGTAAGCGGCCATGTAGGACAATACAGTGCCGAATTTTTGCAAACGCTGGATGTGGGGCACCATTTTGGCGCAGCTTTTAGCGGAACGCCAATGCCACTGTTAGATGACCTATTGTCGTGGGCCAAGGGGCGTATTCCTCTGATGATTGAGCTAAAGCACGGGCCGATTTTTGTCGAGCAGTTGGAAGCGACCACCATTCATCTCATTGAAGACCACAACATGGTGGACGAGGTGGTGCTAACCAGCTTTGATCAATTTGCCCTTCGCCGTGCCAAACAGCTTAATCCAGCCATTGCCACCAGCTTTATCTATGGCGGCCGGCTGCTTGACCCACTGGCACTGGTGCGTGATTTATCAGTAGACGCGCTGAGTCCGTTTACCGACTATCTGACTGCGGCAGAGGTAGCCTTGATTCAAAAGGCGGGGTATGCTTGTTCGCCCGGTGGTTTTTGGTGGGATTATCCCACGCTAATCGCCTGGGGTGTGGACACAATAAGCAGTAACGATCCTGGGAGCATCAACCTAGCATAGTTTTTAAGTTCTCCAACTGGTCTCGTACTGGCTTAAAACAGGGAGGGAATTGCCAGCGTGGCGTACGTCTGGCTGTTTATCAATGGGTATGGAAAGCGGAAACGGCCGTTATCAACTTAAAAAAAGGGTTGCCTACAGCAGGGTTGCTGCCGTTTACCTAGCACACGATTTGCAAACCGGGCAAGACGTGGTGATCAAGCAGTTTTCCCAACTTTGGCGCGATGAGGCATTTGATGCCGCTTTTAGCCAAACCATGACCACCATCGCCTCTCTACAGCACGAAGCCATTGCCCCCATCCACAGCTTTGGCGAGCTAAACGGGCAGCTTTATCTGGCAATGCCCTACTACAGTGGCGGATCACTTGCCGCCAAGTTGTCAAGTGGCCCCTTGCCACGTGCCCAAGTCACTCGTATTTTAACGCGGCTTTGCGGGGCACTTGATGCCGCTTTGGCACAAGGGGTTGTACACCATCATCTCTCGGCTGAAAATGTTCTTTTTGATGAAGACGACAACGCCTATGTCGCTGATTTTGGCGTGATGCATGGCGAGGTGGCAACCTTTGTGACCGACCCGCGCTATGCATCACCGGAGCAAGCGATGGGGCAGCCTGTAACGGCACGCACCAACATTTACCATGTGGGGCTGCTGCTCTTTCAAATGTTAACCGGGCGCGTGCCTTTTGAGGCCCCAACGCCATCGGCCATTTTGCAGTTGCACCGCTATGCTCCTATTCCAGCAGCGGGATCGGCTAATATGGCGGTTCCGGCTGCTGCTGAAGCGGTTTATCGGCAAGCGTTGGCGAAGCAACCAGCGGATCGCTTTGCGACCCCGGCAGCTTTGTTAGCGGCTTGGCAGCAGGCGGAACCAACTGTTGCTTCAAAGGCTGGTGTCGCTGTGCCGACAATCATTCGGGGTGGGACGGAGAAAACGGCCGTTTTGCCAGCTTCTACTCGCCCCAAGTCATTGATGCCGCTGCTAGTCGGTCTTGGCGCAATTGCCATTTTGGCAATGGGCGGCCTGTTCTGGTGGACCAACCGTGGAGGCGACGATTCAGCTAATGGGGGTCTTGTCAATACGCCACCAGCAGCCACCCAGGTCGTTTTCCCCACAGCAACACTCCCCTCCCCTACGGCCACACCAACGGCCACACTAACGGCCACAGCTACCGCCACACCAACCCCCACGCTAACGGCAACCCCCACCCCATCACCCACGCCAACCGTAATGGCGACTGCTACCGATACCCGCACACCATTGCCCACGGCAACAGCCACGCCCTCACCCACCGTGACCAATACGCCACTGCCTTTACGGCAAACCATTACGCTCGGTCAGCCATCGGGGACGGTACGAAATCCTGTAGCCTTTTCCTGGAATGGACTGCAAAATGCAACCTATCGCGTGGTGCTGATTCATGAAGGGCAGGTTTTTACCCACACCAGCGACTGGATACAAGGGTTAAGCTGGTTGTTTAGCTTTCCAGCCGAGGAGTTTGGTGGCTGGAATTGGTATGTTGAAGATCAACAGGGATCGCGTTCGGCAACGGGTTTCTTCTGGTTTAATGAATTTTCTGGCGGTGGGGCTGGAAATGATGGCGGTGGTGGCCCAACGGCCGTTCCCACCGACCCGCCTCCACCGCCGTAAACAAGTTGAAGAGAGACGCTATGCACAAATTTGCTATTGGGGTGGCATTAACGGCCGTTTTCCTCATGCTGGCCTGGAGCTACCCCCAATTTCACACCGTTGATGCCCAGCAGCCTGTCCGCTCTGCCCAAGCAACCACCATCATTGATGATTTTGAGACGGGCTTACCGTTGGGGCAAGATGCCAATGGGTTGCTCATGGGCTATTTCAGTTGGATTAACCCAGATGCCACCATCGCCATCAACACAACCACAACACCCCCCACACCCGTTCCCGGAGCAGCGGCAAACAACCATGTTTTGGCTGCCAACGTCAATATTGGGTCAGCCCAGGTTGCCGGATTTTCCCATACGTTCACCAACAGCAGTGCCGACACCTGGCTTTCGCAAGATTGGCGCAATTATGATGGGGTATCCTTCTGGTTCTATGGCCGCAATACCGGTGGCAGTTTCTTCATAGATATCATGGATAACCGTAATCCTGGCTCAACCACCGATGATGCAGAACGATGGAGCGTTAGCTTTACCGATGATTTTTCTGGCTGGCGCTTTTTTGAAATCCCCTTTACCGATTTTACTCGCAAAGAGCTAAACAACGGCGCACCCAACGATGGGTTTGGGCGCAGTGAGGTGTGGGGATATACAGTTGGTTTTTTTGGTTCTGTTCCCTTGAACAACGAAACCTATTTCTTTGATAAATTTGGCCTGTATGAACCCCCGGCTTGTTATTCGCTTACCTTGACCCATACGGGGTCGGGCAGCGACCCTATCGCCAGCCTCACGAATTCAGTTGGCTGTACGGCCGGCAAATATCATGCTGGGGAGGAAATTGCGTTGACAGCCATTCCCACCGCCGGCTGGCGTGTGAAACAGTGGCAGGGCAGCGATGATGACAGCAGTAAGGCCACCAGCAATCGCGTTACGATGCCAGATGCCGCGCATAGCGTCAGTGTGGCCTAA
>JAGQGA010001009.1 GCA_020432595.1 Anaerolineales bacterium
TGGGTGCGATGGGCTTCATCGGAGATGACGATGATTTCGCTGCGGCTGGTGTACGGTTGGCGCTCATCCAGGTTGAACTTTTGGATGAGGCTGAAGGCGTAGCGTTGGCTTTGCTGCAACAGCTCTTTGAGGTTGACGCCGCTGGTGGCCCGGCACTGGTCTTTTTCATCGACGACGCCGGTGCCGACGAAGGTTTTGTAGATTTGCGTGTCTAAATCTTCGCGGTCGGTGAGGATGAGGAAGGTGAAGTTGCCGGGCAGCTTGCGGTGGATTTTGCGGGTGAAGAAGGCCATCGAGTACGATTTGCCGCTGCCCTGGGTGTGCCAGAAGACGCCCAGCTTGCCCGCCTGAACCTGCCGATTTTTGGCCGATTCAACAGCACGGTTGACGCCCAAATATTGGTGGTTGCGGGCGATGATTTTGCGGGTTTCCCCTTTGCTGTCGTCGAAGAGGATGAAGTTCTCGAAGATGTCGAGGAAGTTGTCTTTGGCGCACATGCCGCGCAGCATAGTTTCCCAATCGACGCGGCCGACGGCTTCCTCTTGCAGCCGCTTCCATTCCTGGAAGTAAGTGTAGGGGCTGGTGAGGGAGCCAAAGCGGCTGTCGATGCCGTTGGTGAGCAGGATGAGGGCGTTGTGGTGGAACAGTTCTG
>JAGQGA010001010.1 GCA_020432595.1 Anaerolineales bacterium
GTGGAATTATTGCTGGCGGTAGGCCTGTGGCAAGAGCGATGGCGCAAGCTGGCGGCACAGGGCACGCTGGGCCTCATGCTGCTCTTTTTGCCGCTGCATGTGGTGGATGCTTTTCGGGAAAAGCCAATTGCGGGAGGGCGGAAGTGGACGGCCGTTCTTCGGCTCATCGCCCAGTTTGGCTTGATTGGTTTGGCGAAAGAGATGACAACCGACAAAATCACCTAAAGTAACGTCCTCCCAATGTTTAACAATTTAGTTGGTAAGCTGTCCTTTCGAGGTCCCCCGAGAAATCTTTCTACTCGCAAAAATGAAAGATTCCTCACTCCGAAGACTTCGTTCGGAATGACAACTTCAGGCTCATTTTTGTTCGTAAATTACAGACTTTGTAATCTTTTTTAGCCGTCCCCCTTCCAGCATTTGGCAGATGATGCGTATGGTTTCGACGCTGACGGGGCAAACCCGCCCCAGCAGACATGATCTGTTCTTTGTATTCAGATGTAAAAGTGGGGATTTGAGAAACGTTTGAGTTCACCAACTACTATGATTCACATCTACGCAAGCAACTTTTTGCCACCAAAGGAGCGTCTTCATGCGTGATGACGCTCCTTTTTTCTGCTAAACATCCCAAAACAACGTAAATACGCTCATTTAG
>JAGQGA010001011.1 GCA_020432595.1 Anaerolineales bacterium
CGTCCTCAAGCTGGTGCAGGGGGATGCGGCGACACTGCCCGCCACCCCCCGGCTGCTCTACGCCACCTTTGGCTGCTGGTTTGCCTCCCTGGCCCTCACCCTCGTCGCCCTCATTCCCAAAACGTGGAAGGTGAACCCCACCATCCTCATCCAGGATCCGGCGCAGTATGACGATGATGGTATGGGCATCGAGGATTTTTTCCAAAAGAGCGCCAGCTACAAAAAATGGCTGCTCATTCCCTCGGTGCTGTTGCTCTGGCTCGGCATTCTCTTTGCCGCCCTGCTCGTTTTCAAACCGTAACGTAACTATCCAGGTGTCATACCCGCGTAGGCGGGTATCCATCTTCAGCGTCGGCATGGATGGCACCGGTAGGGGCGTATGGCATACGCCCTTGCCCCATATGCCCGCCACCCGACCAAACAGGACAAAAATTATGCACGCCAAAAAAAGAGTCCTTTTCAAATGCTGGTACGATCAGCGCGAATTTACCTGGCTGGTGCCGCTGGACAGCAAAGCCAAAATTATTGTCGTCTGCCCCTTTTGCGAAAAAGAGGCAGAGGTTGACCTCAACCCATACCGGGAAAGCTATGTCGAGGTACAAAGAGGTGGCAGCGAGGTCGTCACTCAACCCGTTTACCAATTTCCCGACG
>JAGQGA010001012.1 GCA_020432595.1 Anaerolineales bacterium
CGATACATTTCTGGATGCGTGATGGTGACGGGCCCGCCGCGCGCGATTTGATTTTTGAAAGTGCGCACGACACTGCCGCGACTACCAAGCACGTTACCAAAACGCACCACTGAATACGGTAGGTTGTGACTTTGCGCCGCGTCGAGGACGGTGAGTTCGGCGAGACGTTTGGTGGCGCCCATCACACTGGCGGGGCGCACAGCTTTATCGGTGGAGATGAGCACGAGTCTTTCTACCCCATGCTTGACCGCTGTTTCGACGACGTTCTTCGTGCCGAGCACGTTGTTTGTGACCGCTTCTTCGACATTGGCTTCCATCAGCGGAACATGCTTGTGCGCCGCCGCATGAAAAACAACTTGCGGTTTGTGCTGGTTGAAAACTTTTTCAATGCGATTCAAATCGCGGACATCGGCAATGACGGCTTGCAGATTGAGTGAGGGAAAATCGTTCTTGAGTTCTTGCAAGGCTTCGAAGATGCTGTTCTCGCCGTGACCGAGCAAAACGAGTTCGGTCGGATTCCAACGTGCGAGTTGACGGCAGAGTTCGCTGCCAATAGAGCCGCCCGCGCCTGTAACGAGAATACGTTTGCCGCCGAGAGTCGCACCGATGAGATGGTCGTCAATTTTGGCGGGTTCACGGCGCAAAAGGTCA
>JAGQGA010001013.1 GCA_020432595.1 Anaerolineales bacterium
CCTACCAGGTCACGGCCAACGTGCGCGGCGATTCCCCCGCCGCCATTTCGGCCAAAATGTTTGAAAAACCCCACATTCGCGGGCTGCAAGGCCCCACCATCTCCCAGGTTGTGGCCGCGCCTCACCTGCAAAGCCAAGAAAATTGGTACGCCGTCAACATCATCGTTCGCAAAAACGACTTGTTTCAGGCGATTAAAGAACTGCGCGAGGTGGGCGGCAGCGGGGTCATCGTCACCCCCTGCACCTACATTTTTGAAGAAGAGCCAGAGCGGTATCAGGCGATGGTGGCGGCACTTTCCGGTAATCAGTAATCGGTAATCAGTGACCAGTACTGATTACCGATTACTGGTTACTGCCCAGATCATGATTAACATTTATTCAGTAGACGAAGCAGAAAAAACAATTTTACGGCGGGATATGGCGTTAGAGCCAACGGTTCCGCCACGATTGCAGGCCAGTTTGGATCGGTTGTTTGGGGAGGGAAGTACACCAGAAACGGCCGTTTCCCACCTCCTCAAACAAATTCGGCAGCGGGGCGATGCAGCCCTGCGCCACTGGACGGCGCAAATTGACGGCGTGGATTTGGGGGCGATTCGGCTAGAGCCAGCCGCCATTGCCGCCGCCGCCGAACGGGTAGAGCCAGAACTGCT
>JAGQGA010001014.1 GCA_020432595.1 Anaerolineales bacterium
ATGGCGATCCGGTACCCTGTTTGGCCTCTTCCTCATCTGGTGGGGCGGCGGGCGCACCTGGATTGAATTTTTCCGCCCCGACCAGCCAACCATTGGCAACAGCGTCATTACCTACTCTATGATCACCGCCCTGTTGATTGCCCTGGCCGGTGTCGTTGTGCTGATGCAGCGATATGGCAAGCTGCCCGAAACGGGAGCCGCCGTTCGCCGCCGCCGCCGCCGTACATTGAAGCCAAAGCCGCGCCGGACAGAGCAATAGACTTCTAATATCCTGACAGGCGGTGTCCAAAATAGTTGCCAGATCGTGTGTCATACCCGCGAAAGCGGGTATCCATCTGCGCCATCGAACTGGATTCCCGCGCAAGCGGGAATGACCTGAATAGATATAACTTTACCTAAGAGGGCAGTAAATTTTAGACACGGATGGATGTTGAAGAATCACCCAGGTTTTTCGGCGACCATCCGTGTTTTTGTTAACAAACGCCATGACAACATTCGATCATACTACTTACATCTCCCCGTTTAGCTGGCGCTATGGCAGCAGCGAGATGCGCGAACTGTGGTCGGAGACCAGCAAGCGACGGCTGATGAGGCGGGTGTGGGTGGCGTTGGCAACGGCGCAGCAGCGGGCGGGGCTGGTGACAGCGGCG
>JAGQGA010001015.1 GCA_020432595.1 Anaerolineales bacterium
CCAACGACCGCACCTGGTAGGCTGGCCGAATCCACAAAAACGGGGCGGCGGCGGCGATGGCAAACATAAACACGCCTAATCCGGCCACAATGGGCGTTGCCCAGCGGCGCGGCAGCCACCCCACCAGCCCCGCCAGCCACAGGGCAGTCAGCGTCGAAAGCGCCGCAAACACCAGCCGCCCCTGTGATGACCAAGTGATGGTTGTCCAGTTGATGAGCGAAACGATGGTGGCCGCAGACCAAAGAAGGCAGACAATGAGAGGGAAGTGGTGGGTGACAAAATTTAGGAGATTGGAGATTAGGGATTGGAGATTGGAGATTGGAGATTGGATCCCTTTAATCTCTAATCTCCAACCTCTAATCACTTGATATGTATAAACACCAAAGCCCGGCACAGCCAGCACCACTAGCCAGTTGAGCAGGCTGTAGATCCACATCGGCATGGGGACGTTGACCCCGCCGAACAGCCCCCAGTACGACATCATAAAACCAAAGCGTTCGTCCCAAAGCTGGGCGAGGGAGGCGGGGGTGGCGCGAACGCCCAGCACTTCAAAGAAGGCACTCCAGCCAAGCCAGTCGCCATACAGCACTTTGTTGCGGTAATACCACCAGCCAGCGATGAGGACAAAGGGGATAGCCACAATCAGCCAT
>JAGQGA010001016.1 GCA_020432595.1 Anaerolineales bacterium
GGTATTAACGGCCGTTTCCCTCCTCCTCACCCTCCTCCTGCTCATGCTTTTCCTCGGCTGGCTCATTGCCAGCAGTGCCGAAGGAGCCGGGCGGGTGTTGGGCATTGCCGACGAACTGGGGCTGCTGCTGCCACCTCGTCCCGATGGCGCGTTTGCCTTGGGGTGGGGATTAACGGCCGTTTTCTCCCTCATCCCCGCCCTCCTCAGTGCCAAACTCGCCTACTCCGGCGTGACACTGCTGCTGCTCTTTTTGCTTGGCAGCATTGTTATGGTGTGGAAAGAAGCAGGGGAGCAGGGGAGCAGGGGAGCAGGGGAGAAAGCCCGCTCGCTCCCCACCACCCTACCCTTCACCCTGCTCTTGATCGCCACTGCCGCCCTGCTAACGCTGGGGCCAGAGTTTGTGTATTTGCGCGACAACTTTGGTTTTCGTCTCAATACCACCTTTAAATTTTATTATCAGGCGTGGCTGATGTTTGGTATTGCCGCCCTGGTTAGTCTTGACTATTTGTGGCAATTGCGGCCGCGCCGCCAAACGGCCGTTGTGCCAGCATTGGCTTCGGCAGGGTATGCCGCCCTGTTGGCCGTTGCGCTGCTTTTCCCCATCTATGCCGTCCGCTCGCGCACGCTGGAATATCGTGGGGCAGTCGGTG
>JAGQGA010001017.1 GCA_020432595.1 Anaerolineales bacterium
GGGAGATCACGTAGAGCCGGCCGCACATCTGGGCCAGTTCCTCCATGTTGTGGGAGATGACCACCAACGTGATGCCCTGGGCGTAGAGCTGCTCGATCATCGCCAGCAGTTGGCGGCGGCCCTCCGGGTCCAGGCCCGACGTCGGCTCGTCCAGCACCAGAATCTCCGGCTCCAGCGCCAACACGCCGGCCAGCGCCACGCGCCGTTTCTGGCCGCCGCTCAGCGCAAAGGTGATGCGGTCCTTGTACTCCTCGAAGCCCAGCCCGACCGCCTCCATGGCGCGCCGCACGCGTGCCCGCACCTCTTCCCGCGTGAGCTTGAGGTTGCGCGGGCCGTAGGCGATGTCGTCGCCCACGTAGCGCTCGAAGAGCTGCGCCTCGGGCTGCTGGAAGACCAGGCCCACGCGCCGGCGGATCTCGCGCACGGGCGCATCCTTGCGCGTCGTGTCGTGTCCCAGCACGGTGGCCACGCCCTCGTGGGGCTTGAGCAGCGCGTTGAAGTGCTGGATGATGGTGGACTTGCCCGAGCCGGTGTGACCGATGATGCCCAGCACTTCACCCTGACGCACCGCCAGGTTCACGTGGGTGACGGCGCGCACTTCCAGCGGCGTGTCGTGCATGTAGTCGTGGCCCACGTTGCGCAGCTCGATG
>JAGQGA010001018.1 GCA_020432595.1 Anaerolineales bacterium
CCATATTGCCCGCGTCTGGTGCCTGGCAGTTAAACACAAAGTGGCCGATGGGCGTTTGCCCCAGCACCTCACTCACCAGCCCATGCTCCATCAGCGACAACCCCATCCCGCCATACTCTTCCGGGATTTGCGGACACCAAAAGCCCAATTTTTTCACCATCTCCCGCTTTTCCTGAAGCTTCGGCAGCATCGCCGTAAACCCCTTGGCTAAAAACTCAGCCTCCAGCGGAATAATTTCCTCGCGCACAAACTGATGCATCGTGTCCAGTACTTTGTCTATTACTTGTGGTTCCATTTTTCGTCCAGTAATCAGTAATCAGTAAACGGTAATCAGTAATCAGTCAAAGAACTGGTTACTGATTACTGATGACTGATTACCGATTCAAGCTCCAATTGCATTTGAGACCAACTGCCCGCCATCAATGACCAGCGTCGCCCCCGTCATAAAGCTGGAAGCCGGCGAAGCCAGGTAAAGAGCAAGCCCGGCGAGTTCCTCTACCTCGGCCATCCGCTTTTGTGGAATAGAACGCACCACAGCCTCGTTAAGCTGCGGGTTATCCCAAATAGCTTGGCTAAAGCGGGTTTTGACAAAGCCAGGGGCAATGACATTCACCTGAATATTGTCGGCCGCCAGCTCCACCGCCAGCAC
>JAGQGA010000101.1 GCA_020432595.1 Anaerolineales bacterium
CCATCACCAGCCCAACAACGCAAACCACCTGGACGGCCGGCGGGACGGGTAGCCTAAGCTGGAGCGGCAGCGATGCCGACGGCGACCCCCTTACCTACGACGTGTACTACAGTGCCGACTACGGCCAGTCGTGGACGCTGCTGGCAGTGGGTTTGGCCGAGACCACCTATGAGGCAGATGTAGATTCGCTGGCGGGCAGCAGCGACGGCCGTTTTCGCATCGTTGCCAACGATGGCCTCAACATCGGCTATGCCGAAACCCCCGCCGCCATCATCATCCCCAACAAAGCCCCCTTTGTCACCCTCGCCAACCCGCTTGATGGCAGCGAATTTGTCCCCGGCGGGCTAGTGGTGCTGGTCGGCAGTGGCACCGACCTGGAAGATGGCAACATTCCCGATGAAAAGCTGGTTTGGTCCAGCGACCGCCAGGGTGAACTGGGGTATGGCTCATCCCTGCCCATCGCCACCCTTGAACCCGGCACACACCAAATTACGCTGACAGCCACCGACAGTTACGGTATCAGCAGCAGCGAAACAGTTTCCATCTTCATCGGCTACCGCCTTTACCTGCCGGTAGCGGCTAAAAAATAAACCCCGACCTTTAGGGGCAAGATGACGCGAAGTAAATTTTCCCCGTCGTCTTGCCCCTATCAAGCAAGGTTCACAATCTCTAATCTCTAATCCCCAATCTCCTATTCATGGCTAAATAGATGAACCTCCGCTGCCACGCTCGATACGCTTCCAGCCGGCGACAACGGCAACGGTGATAATGGCAGCAATGATGATTTCGGCAATGGCCTGCGGTATGATGCCAGCAACGGCAGCAGCCGGAATTAGGCTAAAGGCAACCAATGCACCCACAACCAAAATGGAGTTGGTTAATGTGCCAACAATGCCAGCCACAATGAGAGCCATGATTTCGCCACGGGGTTTAACGGCCGTATACGCATAATAAGAAGTCACCCCAATGAGCAAGCGGGGAATCACTGACACAATCGGGTTGCGGAAAAGGCCGGTTGTGTCTTGCAGCATACTAAACAGCCCAAAAATACCGCCAACGAGCATCCCCACCAGCGGCCCTTCCATCACACCACCGATGATGGCGGGGACGTGCATAATGGTGGCGTTGCCGGACAAATTGGGGACGGGAATAAAACCAAGGCGAGTTACGCCCAACAAAATAGCGATAGCGGCTAAGATACCAGTAATAACGATCTTACGAACATTTAAAGCTCCACCAGCAGTTGCAGTTGTCATGTCAGTTTCTCCTCTCAAGTCAGTAAACAGTTATCAGTAAACAGTTATCAGTAAACGGCTGTTGGTTTAGTTAATAGACTTCTCCTTTTTAAGTAATCAGTAAACGGCAAACGGTAATCAGTTTGAGTACTGATTACTGTTTACTGATTACCGATTACTCATATGACAGATCACGTGCCGCAGGAATTCCGGCCAGGGTGGTGGCGTGGTTAACGGCCGTTAAAATCCCCTCCGCCAACACATCTGCCGCCAACGCCCCAACCAAATTCACATCCGCCCGCTTCTTCCCATAAGACAGCGCAAACACCACATCCCCATCCATGTGCGTGTGGATAGGACGAATCGTCCGCGCCATGCCGTCATGCGCCATTTGCGCCACCTTCGTCATTGCTACTTTGCTCAACTTGGCATTGGTTGCCACCACCGCCAGCGTGGTGTTGAAACGGCCATACGAAACCCGCGCCGCCGCCTGCCCGGCTCGGCTGCTGGCAAACGCCACCGTGTCCACAAAACCACCGCCGCGTAACTTCCGCGCCCCGGCCACAATTTGCCCCGTCTTCGGGTCAACCACATCGCCAAAAGCGTTGACCGCCACCAGTGCCGACACAATGATGCCGCCCGCAATTTGCACGCTGGCGCTGCCCAACCCACCTTTGGTAGATTGCCCAACACCTAAAATCTTGCCCACCGTCGCCCCCGTGCCTGCCCCTACATTGCCCAGCGGAATAGGACCACTGCTGGCGTTCAGGCAGGCTGCATATCCATCTTCGGCCGTGGGTCGCACGTTGGCCTTGCCAATGGGCAAATCAAACAAAATGGCCGACGGCACAATTGGCACCTTTGCCACGCCAACGTTGAAGCCGTATTTATGCTCCTCCAGCCAGCGCACCGCCCCATCGGCCGCCGCCAGCCCAAAGGCACTGCCACCACTCAACATGATGGCGTGAACTTCCTGTACGGCGCACACGGGATCCAGCAGCGCCACCTCCCGCGTGCCGGGAGCCGTGCCGCGCACGTCCACCCCCGCCACTGCCCCGTCGGGGCAAAGCACCACCGTACAGCCCGTCGCTGCCTCTGCATTTGTCCAATGGCCCACTTTAAGGCCGGGAATATCAGTTAACATCGTTCTCTTTTTGGTGAACTGTAAACAGTCATCGGTAATCAGTAATCGGTGAACAGTAGGGGCGTATTGCATACGCCCTTTCCCAAATACGCCAGTGATCCCCAAAATCCTAAAAAGCCAACCTACACCGCCTCTTGCAGCACCCGCTCCAGCAAATCACTAACCTTGAGTTCCCTGGCCCACTGGCGCAGATAGTCCACATCCAGTTCGCCCGCACGGGTTTTCAGCACCCCAAGAATATCCCGCCACTGGCGGTCGGAGACTTCGCCACCCAAGCGATACCATTCTAGTTTGGCAAGAACCGTGTCTTCGGGGCTGGTCACATAAACAGAGCGTTCAGGATCGTTGGCAATGACTGATAGTTGTCGCCTTTCCAACTGCATTTGCTCAAACGGGCGCAATTTGCGAATAAAAATGTCCACTTTGAAGGCGGTTTCGTAATGAATCAGGTTAAAGCTGCTGCGGCGTTTAATGGCCTCTCGCATCATTTCATTGTCCGCATAAAATTCCTGCGCGAGGGCGGCCACCAACGGCGGAATGTGTTCAAAGCGCATATCCGCCACAATGTCCACATCCAGCGTGGAGCGCATGACACCATGCAGGGAACTTGCCAATGAACCACCTATAGCATAGGCGATGCCAATTTGTTCAAGCGTTTGCGTGACCAACAACGTTATGCGCGTGGATTCACCGGGCATGGTCATATACCTTTTGTGCCAATTCCACACCAAGCATTAATTCTGCCAACATGCGCTGGACCTGTTCGGGTGTGGCATTGGGGTGGCGCTGCTTGATGCCGCTGATCGCCAGCGTTTTTACGGTTTCATTCAGATCATCCACAATGGCGATTTTCTTCCAAGCGGGCATATGCCGTATAACGGCGATTTGCAAGGCTTCTATTTTGGGGTGGGTATCAGAAGATAGGATGCTCATGGTTTTATTCTACTCCAAAAGTTTGGGGGGTTCACCTCCACCCTCACTGCTGCAATTCTGGCGCAAGTTGTTGAGAGTTGTGGCGAGCAAGTTGCTCTAATAAGCTATGAACATCACCAAGTACCCATAGGTCAGCAATTTTTTCTTGGTCAAATGTAAATAACGCTGCTCCTGCCCACTCTACTCGCATAAGCGTAGGGTGGTAATCAAAAAAAACGCCTTTGTGGATTCCTGAAAAAAGCATCCGGGCAAAAACTTTGTTGCTTTCGTTTACTAAGTCAAGAATATCACACTGATAATTGCCCAAGGCCATATGAACAAAATCAACATATGAGGCAAATTCAGCACGACCCTGTTTGACTTGTCCTAGCGAACCGCGAAAAGTGAATGTTTCAGTGAGAAGCAGTGGAATGAATGATTTGTCGTGACGGTTCCAAATATGTTCGTAAAACGACTCGATAATTGTTCTGTGATTGGTGGACATTGTATCCCCACTATGAAACGCCATTATTGCTGACCCGTGACTCCCAAGAAGCGCATCGCCGCCACTGCATACAGCCTTGCCGCCTGTTTGATTTCGTCAATGCTGACCCATTCGTCAATGTGGTGGGGAATGTGGATGTCGCCGGGGCCGCAGGTGACGATGGGGATACCGGCGCGGGCGTGGAGGATAGTGCCGTCGGTGGAGCCGGGAACGCCGCCGTAGGTGGGTTCGCTATGGGTTAGGTCGCGGTAGGCGCTGGCAAGGGTGGTAACAACGGGTTCACTGCGGGCGGTTTTGGTGGGGTGGCGCAGTTCTAGAACCTCTAAAGTTCCGGTGAGGCGTTCATCAACGGCCGTTACTGCGGCCAACATCTGCCGCACCTGCTCCACAATTTTCTCCGGCTCCTGCCCTGGAATCAGCCGACAGTCCAGAATGACCTCCGTTGCCCCCGGCATGACGTTGTTTTGCGGTTCACCCGCACGCGGCGAGCGCAAAATGGTGGGCGTAATGCTGGGCTGCCCCAAAAATTCATCCCGCCCGTGGCGGCTAATTTCCCGTTCCTCCAGCCCATGCACCAGCGTTAGCAGCCGCGCCATTGGGTAAGCTGAATTCACGCCCGTCAGCGGCATCGCTCCGTGCGCCATAACTCCCTCAATGACGATACGCAGCCACATTACCCCTTTTTGCGAAATGCAGAGGTGGTTTTCTTCTGGCTCGCAGACGATGGCCGCATCTACCCGCTTCGCCCACCCCTGCTCGACAAAGTGCTTGATACCAATCATCTGCCCTTCTTCGTCACACACCGCGCCGAAGAGGATGTTGCCCGCCAGCTTGACGCCGCTTTGGACAATGGCTTTGGTGGCGATGAGGGCGCAAACGAGGCCAGCTTTCATGTCGTTGGCACCGCGCCCGTAAATACGGCCGTTTTTTATTACCGCGCTAAACGGAGGGTCTGTCCACGCCGCCGGGTCACCCTCCGTCACTACATCGGTGTGGCCTTCAAACATCAGCGTTTTGCCACCGCCACCACCCCAAACGGCAATGACGTTCGGCCGGCCGGGCTGCACCCATTCAAAAAACGTCTCCAACCCCATCTCACGGCAGCGTGCTTCCACCCACCGTGCCGCCGCCTCTTCCCCCACCCCCTCCTGTGGCCGCCACACGCTGGGAATCTGCGTCAGCTCCTGCACCCAACGGATGAGTTCGTCGTCGTTAATGTGGTCAATGACCTGTTGTTCTAAATGTGAAAGCATTTTGCGATTAGAGATTAGAGATTGGGGATTACCTTTGCCATCTGGAATCTCCAATCTCTAATCTCCAATGAACCAATCTCTATAAAATATCCAACCCCAACCCCAGCAAAATGATGCGAATGGACGGCCAAGGGATGAGTTGGATGATGACAAAAAGCACCAGACTACCAACGGCAACAATGTAATCGAGGCGATTGCTTTTGAGCGTGACAAACTTGGTGCGGCCGTCGCCACTGATGTAGCAGCGGGCTTCCATCGCATAGACCAGTTCCTCGGCACGGCGAAAGGCGTTGATAAACAGCGGCACAATCAACGGCAGATAAGCCCGTGCCGCCTTGTCTGGCCGCCAAAAGCTGCGACTCAGGTCAGCACAGCGGCTGGCCTGAGCCTTCATTACCCGTTCCATCTCCTCGGCGAAGGTGGGCACAAAGCGCAAGGCGATCATGACGATGAGTGCCAGTTCATGTGAGGGGATGCCAAAGCGGCGGAACGGGTCGAGCAGTTTTTCTACCCCGTGCGTTAGCTCAGTAATAGTGCTGGTCATGGTGACAAGGCTGGTGAGAAAGATGAGAGCAATGATTCGCAGCAGCCCCAGCACAATTAGCCAAATGCTGTTGCGCGTCAGCCGTATATACCACCACTCAAAATAGACTCGGCCGGCCGGTTCTTCCCAACCGCGAAAGAGCAGTGAGAGCGTAAACACCATGACCAAAATCGGGATTCCCAGCACCATGCCGCGCAGCACATATTTGGGCGAAATTTTGGCAATGGCGGCGATGAGCAGGGCGATGCCCAGCAGCAGCAATGTTTCCAAAATGGAGCGAGCAAAGGTGGTTGCCAGCACCAGGAAAAAAGTGATGGCAATCTTGGTGCGGGGATCCAGCCGATGAATGACGGACTCGGTGGGGATGTATTGCCCAATGGTGACATTGCGTAAAAGTTCAAATTCGCTCATGGATGGGGAGGGAGATTGAGAGATTGGAGATTGGAGATTAAAAACCCAATCTCCAATCTCTAATCCCTAATCTCTCAATCACTAACTCTCAATCACTTCTTGTAACACCGCCGCCGCCTCTTCCACCGTCAACACCGTGCCAACATCGCCCAAGATGCCTGCTTGCTGCAGTTGGTCAATGGCATCGGTGACGGCGGGGACACCAAGCCCCAATTCACGCAGGCGGTCGGGCTGACTAAAAATCTCCTGCGGCGTGCCGATGGTGACGACAGTGCCGTGGTTGATGACGCAGATGCGATGGCAAAGACGCGCCAGCTCTTCCATGTTGTGGGAGACGAGCATCAGGGTCATGTTTTGCTCGCGGTGGAGCGTGAGGAACGCTTCGAGAAGCTGGTCACGCCCTTCGGGGTCTAGCCCGGCGGTGGGTTCGTCAAGGACAAGGGCTTCTGGCTCCAGCGCTAGCACCCCGGCAATGGCAACGCGCCGCATTTGCCCACCGCTGAGGCTGAAGGTGATACGGTCTTTGAACGCCTCGAACGCCAGCCCGACGATTTCCATGGCGCGGCGAACGCGCTCGCGGATTTCTTCGCGGGGAAGTTTGAGGTTGCGCGGGCCGTAGGCGATGTCGTCACCGACGTAATGCTCAAATAGCTGGGCTTCGGACTGCTGGAAAACAAAACCGATGCGGCGGCGGATGCTGAGGGCGTCGAGTTTGGGGTCGCTGGCATCGGCTTCAAAAATGGTGACGTTGCCTTCGTGTGGCCGCAGCAGGGCGTTGAAATGCTGGATGATGGTGGATTTGCCGCTGCCGGTGTGGCCGATGATGCCGATGATTTCGCCCTGGCGCACGTCGAGGGTCACGTCGTGGATGGCTTTGACCTGAAGGGGGGTGTCGTGCATGTAGAAGTAGCCGACGTCGTGCATTTGGATGATGGGTGGCTGGGAACGGGGGAGCGGGGGAGCAGGGGAGCGGGGGGGAGTGGGGAGTGGGGAGTGGCGCCTGGAGGCATGGCGAGGTCGGGGAGGAGGCGGGACGCTTCGTGTAGGCAGTTAGGCGAAGCTTGATTGAGACGCTGAATTAGAGTGGGGTGCTGCTGGATGGCGCGGAGGGTGGCGACGAGCGGGGTGTAGGCAAGGCTGCTTTCGCTGGGGTAGCAGCGGCTGTGGAGGGTGATGATGCCGTTGGCTTCGGCCTGGGTTAACACGGCTTCGGCCAGCCAAGTTTTGCCGATGCCAGCCTCGCCGATGATGGCGAGGGTGTGGAGGTGGGTTTGGGCGCGGGAAACGGCCGTTTGTGCCACTTCCCAGGCGGCGGTGCGGCCGATGAGGGGGTGATGGGGGAGGAGTGGGGAGTGGGGCGTAGGGAGCGGGGCGTGGCTGCTGTTCTTGGAGGGTGTGGCGGGTGGGGTAAGCTGGTTTTCTTGGATGGCGTGGTAGAGGGCGGTGGTTTCGGGTAGGGGGGCTACGCCGAGTTCGGTTTCGAGGATGTGGAGGCAGTGGCGGTATTGGTTGAGGGCGGCGGTGCGGTTTCCGGCCCAGGCGTGAAGCTGCATGAGCTGCTGGTGGGCGGCTTCGTGCAGGGGGTCGAGGGTGAGCCAGCGGTGGGCGTGGTTGAGGGCGCGGTCGTATTGCTGCTGCTGGCTGTAGTGGTGGACAAGCTGTTCCAGGGCGCGGCTGAGTTCGCGCTGCCAATGTTCGGCCTGCTGCCGCTGCCAGTCGTCGAAGGGGAGGCTATCGCGCAGGGAGAAGCCGGTGAGGAAGGGGGCGCGGTAGAGGGAAACGGCCGTTTCAAGTTGGGAAGCAGAGGAGCGGGGGGGCAGGGGGGCAGGAGTGAGGAGTTGTTGGAACGCTAGGACATCACACCAGATTTGGTCGGAATTGAGGCCGATTTGCTCGCGGCTGATGAGAAGGGGCGCGTTGCCGATGCTGCTTTTGAGGGTGGAGAGGGTGCGGCGCAGGGCGGCTTTGGCGCGGCTGTCGTCGTATTCGGGCCACAGGAGAGCGGCAAGTGCTTCACGGGTGTGGGGCTGGCCGGTGAGGGCGAGGTAGGCCAGCAGGGCAACGGCTTTGCGAGTGTCGGTTTCCACAAGCTGCTCGTTGCGTTCCAGCCGGGGCGAGCCGAGAAAGTAGAGTTCAATGTTAGCCATACTGCTATTGTAGCCCATTTTCGTTGTGGAAAATGGTTCGTAACGGTTTTCGTAACGTTTAGCAGACGGTGGCTGGGTAGAGTGTAGGCATCTTTAAACCGCAGAGGGCGCGAAGGGCGCAGAGGAAAATAGAAGTATTTCCGCGATCTGAGTGCGCTAGACGGTGAAATCTTAAATTTTGTAGCGAGGTGTTGTAATGATGATGCGAAATGTACGAGTAACGGCCGTTTTTGCGGCCATCTGTGGTCTAGTATTGGCAGGGTTGATGTTGGTGAATTCTTCGGCTTTGGCTGAGGCAAATGGGGTGGAAACGGCCGTTTCTGGCAGTTTTAGCTATCAGGGGCGGCTGCAGCGGCAGGGGGTGCCGTTTAACGGAAGCTGTAGCCTGCAGTTTACGCTGTGGGACGCGGCCAGCGGCGGCACGCAGAAAGGGACAAGGACGCTGAACAATGTGGCCGTAACAGAAGGACTTTTTGCGGTCGAGCTTGATTTTGGCGATGCGTTTTGGGGGGATGCGCGGTGGTTGGAAACGGCCGTTCAATGCCCCGGTGACGGCGGTTTTACCAGTTTGGGACGGGAGGAATTAACGGCCGTTCCCTACGCCCTCGGTTTGCGCCCCGGCAGTACCGTCCGTAACTTTGCTGGCAATGGGCTAACCGGGATTTCCCACACCGAAGCCAAGGCGGGGCTGGTCGGGCTAAACATGGAAAATGGGTATGGTGTTTATGGCAGCAGCATCAACGGCTCCGGGATCTTTGGCCGCAGCGACAATTGGATTGGGGTTTATGGACAAACGATGGCTGCAGGCAGTGCAGGTGCGGCTGGCGTTTGGGGGCGGGCAGGCAGTGCGGGTGGAGTCGGCGTGGTCGGTCAGGCGGTGCAGCCAGACAGTATCGGTGTCAAAGGGGTTGCCCATGAGTCAGGCGGGGTGGGTGTTTGGGGACAAAGCAATAAGAACACGGGCGTTTATGGACAAAGTACCAATTGGGTCGGTGTCTGGGGCGTGAGCCAGGATGCCAGCGGGGTTTATGGGGTTAGTTCGGCTCAATATTCGGCCGGTGTCTATGGGCAAAACAAGGGCAAAGGCTTTGGGGTATATGGCACGGCGATTGATAATGCTGGCGTTGTTGGCATTAGCGAAAATTGGACGGGGGTTTATGGCCGCAGCACCAACGGGCTAGCGGGTGATTTTGACGGGCGGCTGCGAGCAAAGGTGGTGCAGATTACGGGCGGGTCTGATTTGGCGGAGCGGTTTGCGGTCAGCGGGGATGAGACTATCGAACCCGGCACCGTCATGGTGATTGACCCTGACAATCCCGGCCACCTGATGCCCAGCAGCGGTGCTTATGACCGCAAGGTGGCGGGTGTGGTCAGCGGCGCGGGTGGGGTCAACCCAGGCCTGACGCTGCACCAAGAAGGGGTACTGGAAGGGGATGCGGTGGTTGCCATTGCCGGACGGGTCTATGTTTTGGCCGATACCAGCAACGGGGCGATTGAGCCGGGCGACCTGCTGACGACGTCTGACCTGCCGGGGCATGTGATGAAGGCGACTGACCTCGCTTTGGCGCAGGGTGCCATCTTGGGCAAGGCGATGACGGCTTTGGATAGCGACACTGGTTTGGTGCTGGTGCTGGTTAACTTGCAATAGGGACAGCGGCTAAGGAGATAGGCACCTCAAAGATGCCTATCTCCTAAAGCGAGGTCATGATGAAACATTATTTACTCTTTGTCCTGATTACTTGTCTTGGATTGCTGCTCGTGCCAGGCGTATCACCTGTTTTGGGGCAGTCCGTGGCACGGGAGCAGCTAAATGATTATACCATCACGGTATCTGTGGATGGTGATGATGCAGATGCAGCCCCCACAAGCAGCGAGTTGGCACCGGAAACGCAAACGATGACGGTGCTTTTTAACCAAACAGGCCCCGGCCGCTGTGCGGTTCCGATCACAACGATGCCAGCGAAGGCACAAACGGCCGTTCGGCGGGCAGCCGCCATTTGGTCAACCTTGCTCAACGGCTCGATCCCCATCGTGATTGATATTTGCTGGACAAACGCTTCCAATTTGCCAGCAACGGGTGCTGGTTTATTGGCAAGCTGTGGGGCTTCGGGGCATTACATCAACTTTGCTGGCGCACCTGTGCCTGATACCTGGTACCCGCTTCCACTGGCAAATCAGCTTGCCAACCAGGATTTCAACGGAGCCAGCACTGATATGCAGTGTCGCATCAACGCCAACCGCACCGATTGGTATATGGAGACAGATGGGGTTGTGCCTAAGGGTCAGATTGACCTAGTCACGGTGGCGATGCACGAAATTGGGCATGGATTGGGGTTTGAAGGAACGGCCGATTGGGACGATGGCGTTTTTGACCCCGATGATCCCAACGACCCCAATGACCCTGTTAATCCTGTGGAATGCAATGGCACCATGAACGTTGGTTGTTATGACTCTCCCCCCATGATTTATGACACGTTTGTGGCAACAACGGCTGGCACAAAGCTGCTCAAGATGCCTAACAACACCACAACGGTGGGCAATGCGCTGACCGGGGATGCGTTGGTTTTTGACGGCGAGAATGCCAAAGCGGCCAATGGGGGATCTGCGCCTCGGCTTGAGGCTCCAGCAACTTGGGTGCTGGGCAGCAGCTATGTCCATCTGCGTGAAGAAGTGGGTGATCCTGATCTCGTCAATGGCTTGATGACTCCCACCATGTCGGATGGGGTAGCGATTCAGCATCCGGGGGTTATCGCCTTGGGCATGTTGAAGGATATGGGCTGGGAGATTTATGATTTGTCGCGGACGTATGTTGATCGCACCAACAATGGTTTGGAGAATGGCGGGGTGCTGCATCCGTTTAATACGGCTTTGGAGGGCGCGAGTGCCGTCCCGCATTCCGGTCGCGTGCTGTTCTTTGCCGGGAATTATCCCGAAACATTGGTTATTTCGCGCCCGATGACGCTGGAAAGCATTAGTGGCACGGTGGTGATTGGTACGCCGTAAGTGAGATAGATGCAAAATAGGACGCAGATTTTCCTGATGAACCTGATAATTAGGAAAATCTGCGTCCTATTTTCAGGATGGTTTTTCGATGAAACGCTATATGAAAGCAAGCATGATGGGGTTGGTTTTATTGGTGCTGGTGCTGGTGGCGTGGCAGCCGACGGCGGCGGAACCGGGGGCGACGTATGAATTGGTGGGTGCAGTGGTGGGGGCGGGCGGAACGGCCGTTTCCGGCAGCTACCAAATAGATGGGGTGGTGGGACAAACGGCCGTTGGTCAGCACAGCAGCGGCGACTATGAGCTAGGCAGTGGTTTTTGGGGCGGCGACGTTGTGGCGGGGGTAGCGGAGCTGATTGAGTTATATTTGCCTATTATCTTGCATTGATAAGGAGGGAGATTGGGAGATTAGGAGATTGAGAACCTTCACCAATCTCCAATCTCCAATCTCTAATCTCTCAAAAAATGTCTATAATAAGCTCAGACAGGCGGTTGTAAACCTGTTTGGGCTTATTTTTATGTTGGAACAACGCTGGCTGAGATGGGTAGCAATAGGAACTGTGGTGGCGTGCCTGCTGTTTTTGGTGGGGACGCTGCCGCTGTTTCCGGCGTATGCGCGGCAGTTGCCTCCGGCCATTTTGCCTAATGTCCGCTGGACAACGGCGGCGGCGCAGGCGGCGTTGGCGAGTTTGGGGTGGTCGGCTAATGTGTATGTGGCGTGGCGGCTGGGGTTTGTGGTGGTAACGGCCGTTTTATACCGTCCCACCACTACGCCCAATGATCCTGACAGTGCATTCTCAAATT
>JAGQGA010001019.1 GCA_020432595.1 Anaerolineales bacterium
GGCGACCCGGTGACGGCGAACAATGGGCTGTTTTTTATCTACGGCGACCATCCCCGCCTACGCGAGGACAAGCTTGGGTTCGACCAGCGTGCTGCAAAAGAGTGGAGACAAGCAGCCAGTGGCGGGGTCGTGGGCGCGGTACAGGCCCTACGGCAGCTACCGCACCACGCCGATGCAGACGCTGACCGACCGCGACTTTACTGGGCAGCGGGAGAATCGGGAGCTTGGGCTAATATACTACCAAGCAAGATTTTACCACCCCAGCATTGGCAGGTTCATATCGCCTGATACGATTGTCCCGGATCCGGCTGCGCCGCAGAGCCTAAATCGCTACACCTACGTCCGAAATTCGCCAGTTAATCTGGTCGATCCTTCAGGGCATGTGGACTGTAAGTTATTGGATAGTGGACAGGACTCACAAAGTTGCCAGAACGGCAAAACAAATGCTGGAACCGTTTCTAGCTCGTGTAAAAGCTGTGGTGTATCAAGCCAGTATGGTGATATGGGAGGAGCCTATGATGTTTTTACGGCGTTAGAAAAAGAAATGGGAAGATCTGCTACCTATGAGGAAGTCTTGGCTCTTGTAGCATATCACGAATTTGGCTCTTTGGAAGGGGAGGAATATGATGTTGCTTTAGAAGCTATGGGG
>JAGQGA010001020.1 GCA_020432595.1 Anaerolineales bacterium
GTGAGGGTGGAAACGGCCGTTTTTTCTGGGGCAGCAATTGGCTCCGGCTCATCGGCCGTTTGCAAAATCGCCAACACCGCCCCCACCGGCAGTTCCGTACCTGGTTCGGCCAGCAGTTGTGTGATCACGCCCTCCTCCCACACTTCAACTTCAATGACCCCCTTCTCTGTTTCCACCTGGGCAATCACTTGCCCCCGCTGCACCCGGTCGCCCGGCTGGACGTACCATTCATGCAGCGTGCCAAATTCCATGTCGGCACCCAGGCTTGGCATTCGGAACTCAGCCATTGGGTCAACTCCTTCGTAAATAGGACGCAGATTTACCTGATATACCTGATTGATCTTGTTTATCAGAAAAATCAGGTGAATCTGCGTCCCATTTTTATTCATTGGCAAAGAGCCACCGCAGCCCGTTCATAAAGGCGCGGGGGCGAGCCGAAAAGTGCGTTTCGCCGTCTAAAACGGCCGTTTTGTAAGCCAACCCTTCCATATCCATCTCGGCAAGAGCCGCAGCAAACGTTTCTGCCCCGGCAACCGTTGTAGCTGCATCCAATTCACCGACGCTTACATACAGCTTGGCTGTTCCTGTGTCTTGATTGGTTGCCATGTTACCCAGGCCATCGCTAAAGTTGCCCACATCACCGGGGCT
>JAGQGA010001021.1 GCA_020432595.1 Anaerolineales bacterium
GGCCGTTGCCGCCGCCTTTCCCCACTCACCGGCGGTCTCCCTGGCACAAGCACTCATCGCCGCCGTGCAGCAGGCGGTGGGCAAAGCACCAACGCTTGATGTGGGGTTGGTGGTGCTGGCGGAGACGCTAGGCTTGCCGCCAACCGCGCCGCTGACGCTGTTTGCCATTGGCCGGACGGCCGGCTGGCTCGGCCACGCCATCGAGCAATACCAGCTTGACCAGCTTATCCGCCCCCGCGCCAGCTATGTGGGAGTAATGCCGGGGGGAAATGGTTGATTTGCCGATCAACCAGTGGGAGGTAGGACATTCATAGGACGCGGACGAACACAGACGAACACGGACAAATCTGCGGAATCTGCGCCATCTTTGATTTTTAGAGGAAGCTTGCCGTTTTTAACCGAAACCCTTCTCGTTCAACGACCATCAAGCAGGGCATGGGGAGGGCTTGCCAGAAGGGAATGGGGTCAATGGGGTTGTAATGGGAAAGGAAGAGGGTGATGACGGTGCCGTGGCTGACAATGGCGGGGGTGTCGTGGGGGTGGGCGGCAAGAATGGTTTGAATGGCTTGGGTAAAGCGTTGGCGGGCCTGGCTGCCGCTTTCGCGGCCAAAAAAGAGGGCATCGGGGTCGGTAAACAGGCGGGTAACG
>JAGQGA010001022.1 GCA_020432595.1 Anaerolineales bacterium
GGATGACGTTGGGGCTGTGGCAGTTGGGTTGCCAGCCGCGTAGATAGTCAAAAAGTGTGCTTTTGCCAGCTCCAGCCAAACCAACGATGGCAATGCGAGCGCGGTTTTCCTGGCTAATTTCAGCAGCTAATTCATCCCACTGCCACAGATTGCGCAGCGTTTCAAACCAGTCGGCGCTGCCATAGGGGTGGTGTAGAGGGGGAAATGATTCTTGGGGTGGGCGTGAGCTGTAGTTAGGTTCGTCATGGGTATATGAATCAAAGTTGTTTAAGTTATTCATGGTATTTCCTAGAAGAATGGGACGCTGATTTGCCTGATTTTCCTGATCGGGAACATGATGATAATCTGCATCCTGTTTTCATTCTTTATGGCGAGCGATTGCTCATGTTGTTTCCTGATAAGTGGGTGCCAGGGCTTCCAGAGGTAGCCCGGTACGGCAGCGGAGCAGGGTTAGCTGCTCATGGTCACATGTTTCGACGGCGTGAAATTGATGGGCAACGACGGTGGTGGAGGCTGATTGGGGGAGTGTGGTGGGCAACTGCGTAGCTTTTGCGCCACAGATAATGGTTAACTGGGCGGTTGTGCTTTGCTGTGTTTGTGGTATTTGGGCTTCATTTAGAGGCCACAGGGGGGCAGCGGCTTGCCAAG
>JAGQGA010001023.1 GCA_020432595.1 Anaerolineales bacterium
CGGCCAGCAGCCGCAGCACGCGCCCAAACGCCTCCTGCCGCTCCGGGTTCAGCGGTTTTTCCAGGCTGATGTCAATGGTCTGGACGGTGAAGGCATAGAGCAGGAACAGCACGACAGCAATCAACACCGTGCGCCAGACGGAACGGCCGTTACTTTTTTCGGACAGGTTGGGAATGGTTGTCATAAATTGTAGAGGGAGACTGGAGATTGGGGATTGGAGATTCCACCGATCTCCAATCCCCAATCTCTAATCCCCACGCACTAAATAATTCGGCTCCTGATCTTGGCGCTCACATAGTCGAGAATGATCACCACCAGGGCAATGGCAATCACCATCACGCTGGCCTGGCGGTATTGGGTCAAATTGGTGGCTCGCTGCAAGGCCAGCCCAATGCCGCCGCCGCCAACAAAGCCGATAATCGTGGACATACGGACGTTGATGTCCCAGCGGTAGAAGGCAAAGGCGATGAAGTGGGGGACAATTTGCGGCACGACGGCGTAGACAATCGTTTGCAGCCGGTTGGCTCCGGTGGCCGTCACCGCTTCTAGCGGCCCTTCGGCAATGTTTTCCACCTGCTCGGAAAACAGCTTGCCCAGATCGGCAATGGAGTGGATGATGAGGACGATGGTTCCGGCCAATGGCCCAAT
>JAGQGA010001024.1 GCA_020432595.1 Anaerolineales bacterium
TCGGCGGGATGTAGACCACGGTGTACGCGGCCAGCTTGCCCTGACCCGACAGCGGTTCCCAAGACATGTCGTCGCCGAAACAGTCGGGACACATAGGCCGCGCCTCGGCGTAGAGCGCACCACAAGACTGGCAGCGCGCGCCAATCAGCTTGTGCTCAGCGAGCCAACCTGTGAAATCTGCTTGTGTAAAACTCTCGGTTGCCATGGTTGCTACCTGGTTCTCAGTGATCAGTTGTCAGTTATCAGTTATCAGTTGTCAGTTGTCAGTTGTCAGTGACGCATCAACTGTTCACTGATTACTGGTTACTGATTACTGGTTACTGGTTACTGATCACTGACTACCGCCGCTCAAAAATATGTACCACACACGTCTGGCCCGTGCCGCCGACGTTGTGGGTCAGGGCGATGTCCACGTCGCGATCGACCTGACGCGGGCCGGCCTCGCCGCGCATCTGTTTCCAGACCTCAATTACCTGCGCTGCGCCGGACGCGCCCACCGGGTGTCCCTTTGCCTTCAAGCCGCCCGACGTGTTGACCGGTCGCAGCCCGTTGCGCGCCGTCAGCCCTTCCTCGGCCGCCACGAAGCCCTGGCCCGGCTCGAAGAACCCCAGGTCCTCGGTCGCGACGATCTCGGCGACCGTGAAGCA
>JAGQGA010001025.1 GCA_020432595.1 Anaerolineales bacterium
AGTCTCTGGTCTCTCTTAGCCTTTTGCATCACCCTTTCAACAAGCGTATTGATGCTTTCCAGAACCAATTTACGCAGCTCTGCCTGGCCATTGTTTTTACTGGCAAACATCACGCGGGAGATCACGTCTTCGCCACAGCGGATTTGCCGGTTGTACTCAGCCGCTTGAGCCAAAACCTGGCCGCTGATTAAATCGACCAGCCAGACAGAAACGGTCGTGGTGCCGATGTCGATTGCCAGGCCAAGAAGAGGGGTGTCTTCGGGCAAATGGCCGGGTAGGAGTTGGAGGAGGCGGGGGGAATTGGAGATTGGAGATTGGGGATTGGAGATGACGGCCGTTACCGACCATTCCCCCTCACGCAAAACAGGCCCAATTTGGCGCAGCAATGGCAGGGAGATTTGCAAAGATTCGATGCCGGTTTGCTGGCGCACGGCCGTTTGCAGACGGCTCCAATCATCCCGCTGATCATCCATGCTGGGTGGGGGCAGCGACAGATGAAGCCGCTGCACAGATTGGTCACGCAGAGGATCATACCCGGCAGGCACTTGAACGTCTGCCACAACGCGATCCGTTGTCAGGGTGCGCTCCAGCGTGTCCTGATCCGGTACAACGACCTGCACA
>JAGQGA010001026.1 GCA_020432595.1 Anaerolineales bacterium
GATTGCCGGTCTGCAACTGGCCGCGCTTTCCCTGCAAGGCGAGCCAGACGCCCACAGCTTCGTCCGCTCCTTCACCGGCACACACCGTTTCGTGCTGGATTACCTGCTCGAAGAAGTTTTGCAAAAGCAGCCTGCCAGTACGCAGGCGTTTTTATTGCCGACATCCATCCTCAACCGGCTGTGCGCGCCGCTTTGCGATGCGCTCTTGCCAGAAACAACGATTACCAGCCAAACCATTTTAGAAGAACTGGAACGCAGCAATCTTTTCATCAACGCCCTCGACAACGAACGGCATTGGTATCGCTATCATCATCTTTTTGGCGATTTGCTCCGCCAGCGATTGGGACAAAATCTGCCCCCCGCCGAGATTGCCATCTACCATATCCGCGCCAGCGCCTGGTACGAAAAGAATGGGGAACTATCCGAGTCATTTCATCACGCCATCGCCGCCGAGGATTTCCATCGGGCGGCCAATTTGGCGGAAATGGCCTGGCAGGGCATGGATGAAGCGCTGCAAGCCGCCGCCTGGTTGGCCTGGATAACGCAGTTGCCGGAGGATGCAATCCGCGTCCGCCCTGTGCTTTGCACACAGATCGCCTGGTCATTTACCGACACGGGGCAAACGGAGAAAAAAAAAGACAACATG
>JAGQGA010001027.1 GCA_020432595.1 Anaerolineales bacterium
AAAATGGTGAATGGTTGCCTCGATAATAAAATGATAATCGTCCAGAACCAGGACAAGGGGTTCTGTGAGTTCAACGAGGTCGTTGATGAGAAGGGTGACAAGCTGTGACCAGGAGAGGGGTTGCGGATTGTGGAGAGTGGCTAAGGTGTTGGCACAACTATTGGGCTGGGCTTGCCGGATGGCGGCAACGAGGTAATGGAGGAAAAGAATGAGGTCGTTATCAGATTCATCGAGGGACAGCCACGCTACTTGCCGGGTGGTGTGGTCATTGGCAGCAAGTGGGGGAAGTGCTTGTGTGTGGTGCAGCCATTGGGTGACGATGGTTGTTTTGCCATAGCCGGCCGGAGCAACAACCAAAGTCAACTTACAAGCCAAACCCTGGTTGAGACGTTCGACGAGACGGGGGCGATGGATGAGGGTGGGGCTGGCTTGAGGACGATAGAGTTTCGTTTGAAGCAGTAGGATAGGTTCAAAATGGCTAGTCGTTGGATACATTTCAAGCGTTTTGGGCAAGGGGTCAACCCCCGTCTGAATAGAGTAAAATGCCTAGGGTTCTTGCTCTGCTGGCTGCCTCTCGGCGATTGGAGACAGATAGCTTTTTATAGATGTTAATGGTGTGTCTTTTAACGGTTAGGGTGGAGATAGA
>JAGQGA010001028.1 GCA_020432595.1 Anaerolineales bacterium
CCCTGGTTCAATCCAGAAGTATTCCCAGCCGTTGGGTTTTTGGTTAATCAGGTTGCCGGGAGCAGGCGGCATATTTGTCCACCCTTCTTCAAAGGAGCCGTTGACCAACCCATTGGATTGAGGCGTAGGAATAGGCGTTGGCGTGGGAGGAATGGCTTTGCTGACATAAGGTAAGTAGGTATTTGAACTTCCTTGTGCCCGCACGTTGGCGGCGGCGCGGTAAAAGCCTAGGGACATGATGGTGGTAATGGTGAGAAAAACGGCCGTTAATGACCAAAAACGACGCATACTACCCTCCTAACGGTAATCGGTAAACAGTAATCGGTAAACAGTAGCACTTGTACAGTATAGGCCACCCAAGTTGCCCTATGTGTAAAGAAGGAGTAAGAATGCGTGAAAAGTAGGGAAAGAATAGCCCCCTTACAGCACCTCTTAAGAAATCCTTATGAAGTAAAAAAAAGGGTTGACAAAAGGGGGTGTTTTTCTGTAATGTTTACCCATTCGTTTTAAAAACATGCGGGCGCATGAAAACAAAGGAACACAAGTATGGATACGAAGGCAAAATCATTGATGCTGACGAAGGAAGGCGATTTACCGGAAGAACATGAAGCCAACCAGGTCATGCGGTGGCGTCTCGTCAGTGGTT
>JAGQGA010000102.1 GCA_020432595.1 Anaerolineales bacterium
AGTTGACCGTTTAGGTTCGCTTTTTGAATCCATTTTGTCAAATTTTCTTATTTTCACGCTTCCTTGTACTTCTACCCAGAACGAGTTGAGTTAGCAATAATTGACTATTATCGAGCTTTTGAACAGAGATCTAAATGGGCACGATTAGAGCTCCTATACGATGATGAGATGGAAAAATATGAAAACAAACTAGTAGAGGAATGGCAACGATTTTCATTAGCATACAAAGATGAATTGGATTCAGATGCAACAGAGGCAGATTTGCGTAAGTGTGGGAGAGCAATATTAAACCATATGGGATCGATCAACATTCCTATACGTGAGCGAGTAACCGAAGAATATGTTATGCGGGGAAACTACCATATATTGGCAGATAATCTTAAGGGAGCATTACCCAGGGTGATTTGGCATCCTAAGTTTCTTGAAAGGGTATTAGCCATTTTCCAGTAAATCAGGAATTTGATGTGTTGTGACAGAGTGGATAAATCGACCAGTCGAAATTGCCAATTTGTTTAACCCAGCCTTTGGGGCTGTTATTTTATATGAGGCTGTAGCCGCTTATGAGAAAGAGCGGGAACAAGGTATGCCTTATGCTCTTTCATTTTTAGTTTTCCCTATTGTTTTGCATAATGGAACTAGAATATTGCTTCCACGAGGTACACAGACAAAGCTACATGTGTGGATTCAAGATAACCTAAATGTAAAGATAGATTTTCCATCTCGAGCCCAGCGTTCTGTTGAATATACAAAAGAAGCAATATTATTTGGCTTGCAGATGAACATCTTTGAAATTCAACACAATGGCAATATTAGTACGAAACCAAAAATGTTGAAACGCCCTAAATGGCAAGCAGGTACAGAACCAAATGAGTGTGCTAAAAAAGCGGCAATGATTGGAAAATGGTTTGCGATTTCAGGTGATGCGTCAACAATTTTTGCTGTTTGGGGAATACATCCATGACTATGCAATTACGTTCTCTTCATTTGTATAATTTCCAAGGGAAAAGGCGTTCCCTTTTTTTTAAGTTGGGCGAAGTAAACATCATCACGGGGCAATCAGCTACGGGCAAATCTGCGATTATCTCAATCGTCGAGTATTGTCTAGGCTCTTCACCATTTAATGTACCGGATACCGATCCTTTTGAGTCTGTAGCATGGTATGGGGTTCTATATAAAGTTAATGATAATGAGATATTTGTAGCAAAGCCAAGACCTGAAACTCCAACAGCCAGAACTCAAAGCGGACTGTATTATCTACAAGGGGCTAGCCTAGAGATACCCTCTTTTGAACAACTTAAAATCAATTCGAATGACAATGCACTGAACAGTATTATATCTAGCCTCTTAGGTTTTTCTCCGAACCTGCATATTCCTGATGAGGATGAAACTCGACAACCTTTAGAAGCTACTTTAAATCATGCAAGGTTTTACTTGTTTCAAAAGCAAAATGTTATTGCTAACCAAGAGACATTATTTCATAGGCAGTCTGAACCTTTCATACCACAGACTATAAAAGATACGCTCCCATATTTGCTTGGAGCAATAGAAGAAATGCAACTATCGTTACAAGATTCCCTTGCTCGTGCTAAACGAAGATTAAGATTGGCTCAAAGAAAATTGAGGGAAGCTGAAGCTATAGCAAGTAATCGCCTAGAACGCGCAAATGCTTTGCTTGAAGAGGCAAGGCAAGTTGGATTTGAAGATAATGTGGAAGATAATCAAAATCTTGAGGAAGTTATACAGGCATTAAGAGATACTCAATCTTGGGTATCATCATCTAATTCCATTTTGGTCGGTAAAGATGAACGTATAGATAGGTTGATTGATCGGAGGGAACAAATAAAGCTCCAAGCAAAATCTAAGTACCGAGAAATCAGAACTGCGAGGGCATATTTGAATAGTGCAAATGGTTTTTCTAGTGAAGCATCTGAACAAGTCATGCGGCTTGAATCAATAAATCTATTTAAAAATGCCTCACAAAATCAAAATGCCTGCCCGTTATGTTCTTCAACCCTGTATGAGCCATTGCCGACAATTGCGGAAATACAGGGGTCTTTAGAGAATCTTCAAACTAATCTGCAAACTGTTGAACAACACAGACCAAGATTGCGTGAATATATCGAGGAAATACAATCTGAATATGACGCTTTTAGGCAGCAAATTACCGAGATAGAACTCGCACTTGAAGCCTTATATGCTGAACAAGAAGCGACTCAACAACTTCGGGAGCAGAATGTAAGAATTGCACGGGTTGTCGGGCGAATAAGTTTGTATATGGAGTCGATCAGTTGGCTTGATGAAGATAATGATTTGCATAAATCAGTTATAGACGCTGAAAACGATGTGCAACACTATGAAGGACTTTTGGCTCCGATGAATGTTGAGGAGATTCTAACATCTATATTAAATGTATTAAGTTCATGGATGACTAGTTGGGCTAAGTTTTTGCAATTGGAATTAAGTGATTATCCTTTTAGATTTGATTTCAAGAACCTAACAGTAGTAGCTGATAGACCTGGTAGGCCGATTCCCCTCATTCGTATGGGCAGTGGAGAGAATTGGCTTGGCTGCCACTTAATCACTCATTTAGCTTTGCATAAATATTTTGTAACGCAAAAGCGGCCTGTTCCAAATTTTCTTATTTTGGATCAGCCGTCTCAAATTTATTTCCCATCAGAGAGTGACTACAAAGCAATGAGAGGGAATTTAGAAGATACAGAAATCACAAGCCATGATGGGATAGCTGTACATCGAATGTTTAATTTATTGTTTGATGTATGTAAAGAGCTTTTTCCAGATTTTCAAATAATTATTATGGAACATGCTAATTTGAAACATGAGGCTTTTCAAAAAGCTCTGGTTGAACAACCTTGGAATGAAGGAAAGGCTCTCATTCCCCAAAGCTGGCTTCACTAAACATATTAGTTTTGCATCAGGTTACTATTGAGAGCGGAGGCGAAGCTGCCTAGTTGTATAATGCTAAGGTATTAAGCAATAGCCCCGTTTCTATTTCTGTACCCTATTTACCAGTACAAGCTGTTAGTGGCACACGGTCATCAACCTGCTCAATAAGGAGATTCCTATGAAACTTGGTGTGACTTTTCCCCAAAATGTGATTGGCGGCGATCCCGCCATTGTGCGTGACTTTGCCCAAACGGCCGAAAATCTCGGCTACAGCCACATCGTTGCCTATGACCACGTGCTGGGCATCAACCCAGCTGCCTACCCCGACTGGAAAGGGCCGTATACCTCGGCTGACCTGTTCCACGACCCGTTTACCCTGTTTAGCTACATGGCGGGCATCACAGAACGCATCAAGTTTTCGCCGCAGATTGTGATTTTGCCGCAGCGGCAGGCGGTGCTGGTGGCGAAGCAAGCGGCCTCGCTGGCTGTGCTGTGCGGTGGGCGGCTGCGGCTGGGGATTGGCATTGGCTGGAACAAGGTGGAGTATATTGGGCTGGGGGAAAATTTCCACGACCGGGGAAAGCGGTCGGAGGAGCAGATTGCGGTGATGCGGGCGCTGTGGGCAGAGCCGCATGTGGTTTTTAACGGCCGTTACCACACCATCCCCAATGCCGGCATCAACCCGCTGCCCACCAAACCGCTGGACATTTGGCTGGGGGGTGGGGTGGATGCAACCTATGACAGAATCGGCCGTTTGGGCGATGGCTGGCTCAACATTTATCACGAGCCGGAAGCGTTTGCCGACGGCGTGGCGAAAATTCGGGCGGCGGCGGTGAAGGCCGGGCGTGCCCCCGGCACGATTGGATTAGAAAGCTGGGTGGGAATGGGTGGCGCCACGCCAGATGATTGGCGAGCGGAGATTGAGCAGTGGCGCGGTTTGGGGGTTAGCCACATCACCCTCAACACTGTTTTTAATCGCGGCCATATCAAGCCAATTCAAGGGCGGGATGCAGCCACTCATTTACGGGCATTGGAAACGTATATGCAGGCAGTGGGGGATTTATTCGGATGATGCAGTACCAGATTATTTATTGGCGGGATATTCCGGTGCAGGTGCGGGTGAAAAATGGCCGTTTTCGCCAAACCTACCCCCTTTCCCCACGCTTCCAGCAAACCGTCCACCGTGCCGCCTACCGGGGCAAGGCGATTACCGGCGATGCTTACATCGAGGAATGGCATCCGTCCCCCTGGCAGGAAACGGCCGTTACTGATGCCGAAGTGCTGGTTGCTCAAATAGAAGCTGATTACCCCGACGAACGGCTGGACAAACTGGCGCGAAACAAAGGCATAGACCCCACAAAAACGACGGCTTCCTGATTTTGCATGATTGACAAAGGGGCGTTTGTTTTGTATTATCTCTTTTACCGACCGACGGTCGGTCTAAAATGCGATGACACGAATTACGAAAGAACATGATGAGCGGCGCGGCGAAATTTTGGACACCGCGCAGCAGCTTTTCTACCAAAAAGGGTACCAGCAAACATCTGTCCAAGACATCATTGATGCGATAGGCATTGCTAAAGGCACCTTTTATCATTACTTTGGCTCCAAGCTGGCGCTGTTGGATGATCTGGTCGAACGGCTGCTGGAGCAGTCGGTGGCAATGATGGAGCCAATTGTTGCTGACCCCACGCTGGACGCGGTGACAAAGTTGCAGTGCTTTTTTGACCAAGCCAACAGCTTCAAAAATGCCAACAAACCGTTTTTGCTGACGATTGTACGGCCGTTTTACAGCGATGAAAACAGCGTGTTCCGGCAAAAGATGACGGATGCGTCGGTGGTGGCGATGACGCCGCTGCTAACGGCCGTTATTGAGCAAGGTATTGCCGAAGGCAACTTTGTCACCCCCTACCCGGCCGAGTTGGCCGAGATGATCCTGGTGTTGGGGCGCGGGTTGACTGACCCGATTATGGGGTTGTTTTTGCAGCCGGAAGAAAACGGCCGTTTGCTTCCCCTCATCGCCCTTTCCGGCATTTTCGATGCGGGTGGCAATGCCTTTTTTGTGCTGGCTGCCCAGTCCGGCCGGCTCGACATCGCCGCCGTACTCTCCTCGCTTTACCCCGCCACCACGGTGCTGTTGGCGTGGCTGGTGGCACACGAACGCCTGCGCCCTGTGCAATGGCTGGGCGTTGCTGCCGCCGTGGTCGCCCTCCTGCTCATCGCCCTGTAGCCGAGAATTCCAATCCTCGCTACTCATCCTGCCGGGGTGGGTTTGTTACCAGACGCAGCAGCGTCAACAGCCCTACCAGTGTAACCAGCAATATTTGCACAATGGTGGTGGGAGCCATGCGCGGCGGCAGCGTTACTGCCCGCTTGGGTGCTGGAAATGCTTTCGAGGCGGCGGGCGGCGGTGTGTCGGCGTTGGCACCAATGACCGGCACCGGCGTGGCCGGGCTGATGGGCAGAGTCAGCAGGTAATTTACCACGGTGTCAATTTGTGCTGGAGTCAGACGGCTGGCATAGTCGCGGGGCATGATGTTGGCAAGGCAGTCTCCGTTGGGACAAGCCGGGGCGATAAACGCATTGGGCTCCATGATTGCCTGCCGTAGATATGCCTCGGCCGACATACCTACCACCCGGTTCCCTGCCAGCAGACCGATGTTGCTCAAATCTGGCCCCACCTTGCCCGCTTCCCCCAATGCCCCAATGGCATGGCACGCACCGCAGCCGGAGTTGAGGATTATCTCTTCGGGTGTGGTGCCGTCAATGGGGCGAGGTGTGGGGGTTGGGGCGGGGGTGGGAACGGCCGTTGGGGAAGCTAACGGCGTGGCGGTTGGCTCAATCACCTGGCTGGGCTGCACCAGTTCCCCTGCCGGTTCAGCGCGAAGAATCGCCTCGCAGGGGGAAAAATCGGGGTCGGGGTCGGGCATACACCACCAGGGGCTGCTCTTTTTTGTTTTAAGCAGCGGTACGTACCACAGGACAATATCCTCGCCTGACAGTGGTTCGTTGTTGAGCCATTGGCGCGGCGGCTGGTAGGTGTCGCCAGGGCCGGGGAGCACGGGACTTTCCCCTTCTAACTCGTTATCACGCAGCAAAAAAAGGTAGCCTTCATCCAGCCCCAGCGGGTCGGTGCGCTCCAGCGCCCAGCGGTAGCTGAGGTCGCCATCGAGCGTGGCGAGCTTGAAGCCATCGGGGGAGAGGTCGTCAACCAGGGGGTGAAGCTCGGTTTCCTGCGTGGCCTCTACCCATTGGCCGCTGTCCCATGCCCACACGCTGTCGTTGGCGGGGTCGCCCAAGTCCAGGTCAAGCCGCCAAAACGGCCGATAAACGGACAAATCATCGCAGCCGGGGCCGTGGGAGACAAAGCGGAGGTCAAAACGGCCGTTTTCATAAAACACCACCACCTGCTCATACCGATAGCAGCAGATGCAGTTGGGCCAGTGGACAAACTCGGTAAACAGTTGGCGCACCTCAAAACCATCGCCTAAATCGTTGATTTGTGTGTCGCCAAAGGCGGGGACGGTGGCGTTAAAGCCAATTTCGTCCCGGTAGCCGCCGGGCCAACTGGGGTACCATGCCTCCACCTGGGTGATTTTGGCGCTGGAAAAGATGAGGTCGCCGCCATAGCTGGCATCGCGGAAGTTGATGCCGTCGTGGGCGGTCATCTCCCAGCAGACCGACCAGCCATATTGTTCGTGGCAGCCATCGCTGTAGGCGTTGCGCTGGGCAACGGGCTTGGCGGCGCTGCGTTCGGGGCGGGCGCGGGTGTAAAAGGTGCGGGCGACGGTTTCCTGCTCCATGTTGACAAAGACGTGGAAGATGCGCCCGCTGCCGTCGGGTGCTTGGAAAGTGAGGTCTACACACCAATCGTCGCGGCAGGCATCGTCGGCCAACCAGCCCGACATGGGGATCATGGCGGGGTTGGCTGCGCCAATGTCGCCCAAGATGGCGCGTACCTGGCTGTCGGCGGCGGCGATGTCGAGGGCGCGGGGAAGCGCCAGCACGCTGCCGGCCGGTTGGGCGTTGGGGTTGTGCCACTGGCTCAAAATCTGCTGTGTTTGCAAATTGACGATGGCCTCAATGGTTTCGCCCTGCGCGTAGTCAAAAAGAGTGGCATGGGCACACGGCTGCACGCCGCAGCCAGCGTCTTGCCAGAAGCGGCTTTCGCCGGGGGTGAGCGGGTTGGCGTTGAGGAATTGGGGGTTGGCGGCGGGAAAAACGGCCGTTTTTCTTAACAAAATCTCCTGCACCTGCAATGGATTGAACTGTACCGGCGCAACCAGGTTGCCTACCAACATTTGCTGCCCTTTGGCAACGGCCACCTGCACCTGTCCCTGCTCCTGCCGCTGCCAATTCAGCGCCAGCGCCAACAGGATCAGGTTGATGAGGAGGAGGGTGTGGAGGGTGCGGGGAAACGGCCGTTTGCCCAATTTAAATCGTTTCATCCGGCAAGTTTAGCAAAAAAATGGCGAAAGTGGCTAAGTAGCCGAGGTTTCCCAACTTCGCTCCTCATCTTTACGCGCTTGCTTCTCGCCGTGGGCTTAAGCAATGCGATTGACACGTATCAACTGCCCTCGTAATATGCCAGATGTGGTAATAGCCTGATGAATACGTGCTGCCTGACCAATAAAATCGGGGTCATAGGTACACAAAATAATGCCAGCATGGTTGGCATTATCAAGATGAAGTTGTCGAAAATGTTTGCGGTTGATCGTTAAAACGGCTCTTTGGTAAACGGTTGCGTCAGCCAGCACAGAAGCATCGGGGTATCTCTGGTTAGCCTTGCTATCTTCATGAATGGTCAAGACATCGTGACCCCATTCACGCAGTGCGTTAACAACAGGCAGGGGAAAGTTTTCATCGGCGTATAATCGAGCCATGGATTACGCCGTTTCATTTTCAAGAATTTGCTGCTCAATTTCTTTTTTGTGGGCGTGATAATACGCCCAGGCATTGGCTAAATCTTCGGCGCGGAGTGCAGGATAAGCGGTGAGGATATCCGCCTCGCTGCTGCCAAGGTGTCGTGCTTGAACCAGCAGCCACACAGGAATGCGGGTGCGGACAATGCAAGGTTCACCACCGGCAACGCCCACAGTTCGTTCAATGCCGGGGTAAATGCCCCCAATATCACGCACAAGCCATTGCAATAGCTCTGCCTTTTCAGCTGGAGCCATTGCGGGTAAGAATTCACGAACTTTATCTAATGTTGTCATCGCTTGTCACATTTAGCTCACTGTCGTTCTATCTTGACTTGTTTTCACCGCTGTTAGTTTAAGGGATTTGCAGGGAAAAGGGAAGTTGTGTTTGTGGCAAAACGGCCGTTAATCAACACATTTTTGTACACCCCACTAGGTAACTGTACAATTCCTTACCATGAAAAATATACTTTTATCTCTCCCTGTCGGCGAAAAAGTCGGCATTGCGTTCTCTGGCGGATTAGATACATCCGCCGCCCTGGCCTGGATGCGGCAAAAAGGGGCGATTCCCTACGCCTATACTGCTAACCTGGGTCAGCCTGACGAAGATGATTTTGATGATATTGCTCGTCGCGCCAAAATGTATGGGGCCGAGGAAGCCCGCATTGTAGACTGCCGCGATTTGCTGGTTCATGAAGGGCTGGTGGCCCTGATGTGCGGTGCGTTTCACCAGTCGGTGGCGGGCAAAACCTATTTCAACACCACCCCGCTGGGGCGGGCGGTGACGGGTACGGTGTTGGTGCAGGCCATGAAGCGCGACGGCGTGGAAATTTGGGGCGATGGCTCTACCTACAAAGGCAACGACATTGAGCGTTTTTACCGTTATGGTTTGCTGGCAAACAAAAATTTGCGTATCTACAAGCCGTGGCTTGACCAGGTGTTTGTCCATGAGTTGGGTGGCCGCCGCGAGATGAGCGAATTTTTGATTGAGCATGAGTTTGTTTATCGTGCCAGCAAGGAAAAGGCATACTCTACCGATGCCAACATGCTGGGGGCAACCCATGAGGCCAAGGATTTGGAATTTTTGGATCGCAGCATGAAGATTGTGGAGCCAATTATGGGGGTGAAATTCTGGGATCCGGTGGTGGAGATTAAACCCGAAGAGGTGAGTGTGACCTTTGAGGAGGGATTCCCGACCATGATCAACGGCCAAACGTTTGCCGATTATGTGGCTTTGCTGGATGAGGCGAACAAGGTGGGCGGCCGGCATGGGTTGGGCATGTCTGATCAGATCGAAAACCGGATTATTGAGGCTAAGAGCCGGGGGATTTATGAGGCTCCGGGGATGGCGCTGCTCTATATTGCCTATGACCGATTGATTGCCGGGATTCACAATGAGGACACGATTGATAATTACCGTGTGCTGGGGCGGCGGCTGGGACGGCTACTGTATGAAGGCCGCTGGTTCGATTCGCAGGCGCTGATGCTGCGCGATAGCTTGCAGACGTGGATTGGCAAGGCGGTCACTGGTACGGTGACGGTGGAATTGCGGCGCGGGGATGATTACTCGATTTTGAACACCGAAAGCCCGAATTTGACCTATCATCCAGAACGGCTCTCGATGGAGCGGGTGGAGGATGAAGCGTTTAACCCAATTGACCGGATTGGGCAGTTGACAATGCGGAATTTGGATATTGCCGACACGCGACAAAAGCTGGGTATTTATGCCGGGGTGGGTGTGCTGCCCGGCGGGGCAAATTTGGGGCAGTTGGCGGCTGGGGATGGTGAGCCGGACGAGGGGTAGTTTTTTGGGGGGAGGTTGATGTGGGTCGGAGATTAGAGATTGGAGATTGATGAAGGTTTTTAATCTCTAATCTCCAACCGCTTGTCTTGGGGTGGGGGTCCTAAAACAGAGTGGCGGGAACTTTTGGTGGGGGTAGAGCGTTGTAGAAGTGTGGCCGATGATGGAAAAAACGGCCGTTTTTTTACACTAATCAACAACCAGCTTCCCAAAGCTGTGGTTTAGGAGAAACCATGAAACCATTTTACAAAAAATTGATCTTACTTTTGCTGACTGCTTTTGTCGTTGGGTTGACTATTGGCTGCGTGCCTTCTACGTCTGGGGGTGATGGTCAGGAAATCACCCTGTTTGTCGGTTCGGAGTTAAAGGATTGCGTGGGGGTGGCTCCGATGCAGTGTATGCAGGTGAAACGTTCGGCTGAAGGGGAATGGGAGTTCTTTTATGACCAAATTGAAGGATTTGCCTTTGAGCCTGGGTTTGAATATGAACTGCGGGTAAACCAGATTACGGTGGAAAACCCGCCGGCCGATGGCTCTTCGCTGCGCTATGAACTGGTAGCGGTGGTAAGCAAAACGGCCGTTTCTCAACCAACCGACAACTTGGCTGGAACGCGCTGGGTGCTGGAAGGATACGGCAGCGTGGACTCTATCATGGTTCCTGTGGCTGAGGCGACGCTTGAGTTTCGTGAGGACGGCACGATGGGCGGGTCAACCGGGTGCAACAGCTTTGGCGGCAGCTATACACTGCTGCCGGACGGCGGTTTGTCGCTGGGCGAAATGGCGATGACGGAGATGGCTTGTTTGGACAGTGGGGTGATGGAGCAGGAAACGGCCGTTCTCCAGTCCCTCGCTACCGTTAGCAGCTACACCCAAACTGCTGACTCGCTGACGTTGGAATACGAAGGGGGCACGATGCAGTTTGCCCTGGTGCAGCCGGCCGACGCGCTGCCGCTGGAAGGAACAACGTGGCAACTGACGACGTTTGTTATGGGGGAAACGGCTAGTTCGCTGCTGGGGGATTCGGTGATAACGGCCGTTTTTGACGGCCAGCAGGTGTCGGGCAGCGCTGGATGTAATCAATATTTTGGCAGCTATACCCGCGACGGCGACAATATCACCTTTGGCGCTCTGGGCAGCACCAAAATGGCGTGTGAACAAGGGCTAATGCAGCAAGAAAGCGACTTTTTGACTGCGCTGGCTAAGGTTAAAGGCATTGCTATTTCTGGCGATGGACTGACGCTGACTCATCCAAACGGGTCGCTGCTTTTTACCCAGCAAATGGATCAGACCATGCCTGAAGTGCGTGAAGAGGTAGCCTGGGAGGAGGCGGTGATGGTTCTCAACAGCGGTGAGGTGGCGGAAGTTTTCCAAACCCATGCGCTGGATGTGGAACTGCGGCTGAAAAACGGCCGTTGGCTTCATACGGTGGAACCGACGATTGATGCGATTTTTACGGCCGTTAACGAATGTGGCGAACCCTGTGCTGAGATTATGATGGCAACTGAATAAAATGTGGCTCTTCAGGAATTCGTAGGGTCATCCCAAATTGTAGTAGCGAGGCATGCCTCGCTACTACAATTTGTTCTGCCAACCTCATAAGATCCAAAAGAATAAATATATGCCTGCTTTCTTGGGACAGACAACCTATTTGGTGAGATAGACGGTAATTTCGCTGCGGTTGTGGAAAAGGTGGCGGGCAGCGGCAAGGGTGTAGGTTTGGCGGAGGATGTTGAAGGCGTGGTCAAGAACGGCCGTTCTTCCCCCCTCCGGCAGCTTCAGCGTCATAATCACCGCCCCGTGGCGATAGAGATAGGGGGCAAACTGCCCCATCAGCCGTGCCGAGTCGCGGGCATCCATCCGCATATCGTTGACAATGAGGTCAAACTGGTCGGGGTCGTCGACCAGATATGCTTCGGCCGTTATTCGCTTGTGGCGCACGCTTTTGTCCTGCGCCAGCGACGGGTGCAGTAGGCCGGGGTCAACGGCCGTTACATACTGCTCCCGCTGTCGCAGCACCCGCGTCCAGCCTCCGGGCGCGGCTCCCAGGTCTAGGGCAATGCCGCGTGGCGGCAGGTGGACGTGAAACGCTTCTAGTGCTTCCAGCAGCTTAAACTCGGCGCGGCTGATTTGCCCCTCTTCGCGGGCAAAGCGGCGCACCCCGCCAGCCCAAGCGGACAAGTTGTGGGCGGCCAGCGACAGGCCGAGGTAGGCGGTTTGGTTGGTGATGATGATGG
>JAGQGA010001029.1 GCA_020432595.1 Anaerolineales bacterium
ACCGCCGCCATTGCCGGTTGGTCGCCCGACACCATGGACGTACCCACCATGCAGCTAACGCTCCAGCGCGATGACATCGCTCTCAGCCACTTCAACCCGTTGGACGGCACGCTGGTTTTGCCAGCCGCCAATGGCGCCATCTACCGCCCCACCATCCTTGATTTGCACCCCTATTGGCAAACACAGCTTGCCAGTTGGGGGGCAGTGGAGCAGCAACACGGCGAGTTTGTGGAAATTCGGCTGCCGGATGGATTTGTGCCGGAGGTGGAGGAGGGGGAGAAAACGGCCGTTACTGATACAGATGTCATTCCCGCGAATGCGGGAATCCAGTTGACACCCCAGGTGACGGGGAAAACGGCCGTTTTTGCCAACCAACTTCAATTCCTCGGCTACGATCTCGTCGGCACCCAGGAACTCGTCACCTACTGGCGCGTCCTTGCCACCCCCACAGCCGCCAGCCGTCTTTTTGTCCACCAGCTAGATGTGGCCGGCAATGTGCTGGGCGAAGATTATCGCCTCGATGCCCTTGACCCCCAGGCCATCTGGTTTCCCCATTGGCAACCCGGCGACCTCATTTTGCAACACCATGACCTGCCCGTGCCGCTGGCCGACACCGCCACCCTCCGCCTCGGCTGGTTCAACCCCT
>JAGQGA010001030.1 GCA_020432595.1 Anaerolineales bacterium
AGCTATGCGGCGATTGACAGCGCGACGGGCAATTTGCACGTGATGCTGGTGAACAAGGGGCTGGATGGGGAAACGGCTGTTCAGATTGACCTCAACAACTTTACCCCCCAGCCGCAAGCAGCCCAATACCGGCTGCAAAATGGGGTGCCGGGGGTGGAATTAACGGCCGTTGATGGCGCAGCCACCAGCTTCGCCACCGCCTTGCCCCCCTACTCCATCACCCTGCTCGTTTTAGAACCCATGAATTAACCGGACACGGACAAACGCAGACAATGTTCTTATCCGCGTTTGTCTGCGTTCGTCCGCGTCCCATTCTACCCATGAAAATCTTTGGCATTGGCATGATGAAAACCGGTACCTCCACGCTGGGCTTTTGTTTGCCCCAGCTAGGCTACCGCCACGCCCCCTACACCCCCAAACTGCTGCGCCAACTGATGCAGGGCAACACCTCCCATCTCGCCCCTTACATCACCCAGTACGACAGCTTTGATGACCACCCCTGGCCCATGCTCTATCGCTGGCTCGATGAGCAATATCCCGACAGCAAATTTATTTTGACCATCCGCAAAGACAGCGAAACGTGGTTCCGCAGCATTAACACCCACGCCCAGCGGCGTGGCCCCACCCTTGAGCGCAAGCTGGTTTA
>JAGQGA010001031.1 GCA_020432595.1 Anaerolineales bacterium
GCAAAATGCGTGGCAAATCCGTACAGAAACCCTGAGCCCAGAAATGGCGCAGGCAATTGAGAATGCGCTGAACGATCTTGCTCCTCTGGTGCCAAACAGCACCCAGGTAGAAAGCGTCAGCGGCACAGTGGCGGGCGAAGTGACCAATGCGGCCTTTATTGCCGTTGTGGTTGCTGGTGTCATTGTCCTGGTGTACATCATGGTAGTGTTCCGCCAGGTGCCAAATCCGTTCCGTTATGGTGCATGTGCTGTGGCGGCGATGGTACACGATCTGTTTGTCATTTTTGGCGTAGCTGCCCTGACGGGCATGATTTTGGGCTGGGAGGTGGATGCGCTGTTTTTAACGGCCGTTCTCACCGTAGCAGGCTTCTCTTTACAAGACACCATCGTTGTATTTGATCGCATTCGGGAAAATATTGCCAAACGGCCGTTGGAAAAATATGAGCGTGTAGTTAATCGCTCCATCCTGGAAACCATTCACCGTTCTTTGGCCACTCAGCTTAACGCCATGTTCATTATGGTGGCTATTTTGCTGTTTGGTGGCGCTTCCATTAAACCATTCATCGCGGTTCTGTTTATCGGATTGCTCAGTGGGACGTACAGCTCTATTTTTACGGCCGTTCCCCTGCTGGTTGCCTGGAAAAAG
>JAGQGA010001032.1 GCA_020432595.1 Anaerolineales bacterium
ACAGCCCGCTACCCCGGCCAGCGACCTCTTCTTGGCGGCGCGGTGCATGGTGGCCGTGCTGGGTGGCCGGGTGGCGGGGCAGGAAAACGGGATTGTGTGGGGAAAAACGGCCGTTCCTCGCCCCATCACCGCCCTGCTGCAAAGCTGCCTCATCCCCGCCCCCCACCGCCGCCCCGATAGCGGCTGGGAGCTGTTTGAGGCATTCCACGACATTTTGGGGCAGCTTTATGGGCAGCCTCAATTTCGGCCGTTTCACATGCCGACTCGGTAGGGGTGTATTGCATACACCCTTTCTAACGATTTGAACATCAGGGCGTATGCAATACGCCCCTACAGGAGACACATCATGGGATATTCAAATTGGAGCGACACGGCGTACAAATCGCGCCAAAATTTTCGCCAGAAGACCAACCAAAGCGCCTTCACCTATGACCAGCAGGTACGTGCCACCGGCAAGGTGGCGGCGCATCCGCAAATGAACCCCGCTGGCGTGGTGCGCGAAAGCCGCGACAGCGACAGCCACCCCGATTCCGTTGCCATCGGCGTGCTGTTTGATGTCACCGGCTCAATGGGCGTAGTGCCTCGCGTCTTGCAAACCAAGCTGGGGTCGCTGATGCGGCTGCTGGTGCAGAAAGGGTATTTGGCA
>JAGQGA010001033.1 GCA_020432595.1 Anaerolineales bacterium
CATTGCCCGCTACGCTGGTCGCCCATTCCTTCCGCGGCGACCACGTGGAAGTGACCGTGGCCGTCACCGGGCCGGATGCTTCGTCTGCGTCGCCTGTCACCCTGCGCCTGGACATCCCCACGTACGCCTTCCTCCAGACCCAACGCGACCAGCCCCACGGTTTGCAGCCGCAGAGCCGGTTGTTTGTGACGTTGGATGTGGGGTTGATGGGGGTGGTAGGGGGAGAGGTTGAGAGACTAAGGGATTAAGAGATTGGGCAGCGGGAGACCGTGAATCTCTTAATCTCCCAATCTCTCAATCTCCAATCCCTATCTCCCTTACTGCTGCCACTCGTAGTCGCTGTAGTAATCCTTTTCGATGAGTTGGCCTTCGCCCAGGTCGAATACGCCTTTAGTCGGGTCGAGACCGTGGCCGCCGGGGGTATGGGTCATATAGAGGTAGGAGCCGGCAGCGAGGTAAAACTCTTCTCGATTGTTGGGCGGAATGACCGTGGAGACGAAGGTGGGGCCGGAAACATCGACGACTAAATCATGGCCGGTGGGGTTGTAGAAAGTGAAGAGACCCTGACCGGCAGGGAAAGCCTGCTCCGGCGTGGGAGGAACGACCGGGGTGACGGTGGCGACGATGCGGATTTGAGTCGGAGTGA
>JAGQGA010001034.1 GCA_020432595.1 Anaerolineales bacterium
GGGCAAATTGGAACGCGCCCAAAATAGAGTAAAGGGTGATGCTGGCGATGTGGAGCACAATGGGAATGGGGGAGGCGAAGAAACGGGCATTGTCGGGGGTAATGGCTGCGCCGCTGCCTAATTCGGCCATGCGGGCAGCACCGGCGATGACGGGAACAAGGCTGAGAATGAGCAGGCCAGTGGGGATGAGCCACTCCATTTTAGGTTGACGAAAAGAGGTGGTCATGACAGTTTCCTTTTTTGCAGGCAGGGTGAGAGAAGGGCTAAACGGCCGTTTATCACTCAACCCTAAATTGTTTGTTGGTATCTATACAGGTGTCATACCCGCGAAAGCGGGTATCCACTTGGTTTGCGCTTGGATTCCCGCGAAAGCTGGAATGACACGCTTCTTCATTTGAAAGCTACGGCACTCAAATGGCATCCCCCTTGGGATCGTAGATAAAAACGTCTTCCAGCGGCGAGTCAAAGACAAAGGCGATGCGAAACGCCAATTCCAGAGAAGGAGCATATTTGGCATTTTCAATGGCGATAATCGTTTGCCGCGTGACCCCTACTTTCTCTGCCAGCTCTTGTTGGGTCATCTCATTATGCAGAAAGCGTAATTTGCGGATGTTGTTGCTTATCTGAGTGTCGCCCATCTTAAAA
>JAGQGA010001035.1 GCA_020432595.1 Anaerolineales bacterium
AATGAGTAGGTTCAACTGGCGCATCATGCCGCCGCTGTATCCCTTGGCCTTGCGCTGAGCGGCATCGGCAAAATCTGCCTGCTCAATCAGCTTGGTCGCGCGTTCCTTGATTAGCTGCGAGTTCATGCCGTGCAGGTTGCCAAAAAGGATGAGGTTTTCAATGCCGCTGAGGAATTTGAAAACGGCCGCTTCTTGCGGACATACCCCGATATGCGCTTTTGCTTCTTGGGGTTGCCTGGCAATGTCATAGCCAGCAATCTGCGCTGATCCGGCCGATGGCTTTAATAGGCCACACAGCATGCTGATGGTGGTTGTTTTGCCCGCGCCGTTTGGCCCTAAAAAGCCGAACATTTCCCCTTTGCGGATATTGAGGCTGAGGTTATTTACGGCCGTAATATCCCCATACTTTTTCACCAAACCGTTGATAACAATTTCGTTTTGTGCCTGGGATGCTTCAGCTTCTTCAATTTTCCGCCCACTTTGAAGAGGCTGAGTAAGGATTATTTCTTCTCGTAGTTGCATTTGAATAAACTCCTTTTAAAGAGTAGAGAATGACAGATTGCGTTTACTAGCAGCTTTCTACACACATCTGTAGGATATGAGTGAAAGGGTAGTACTGTCATACCCCGGAGGTAGTATTCAACG
>JAGQGA010001036.1 GCA_020432595.1 Anaerolineales bacterium
CCGTCTTTCACAAACGCCCGTAATTCCTCCCCAAACCGTTCCCGCAAATCCAGTGCCCAGAGTACGCCTGCACCCAGGTCGTCGCCGTACGAAAAGCCGCCGGGAATGACCAACATGCCGTAATCCGCCAGCCGCCGTTCGCCCGCCATGAGCTGATTAATGTGCACAATCTCCGGTTCGCCGCCCGCCAGCGTGCAGGCCAGCGCCGCGTCGTGGTCCCGGTTAGTGCCGTTGGCGTGGAGGATGAGGACCTTCGGTCGGTTTCCGGTGAACGGTAATCGGTTATCGGTTATCGGTGAGCGCTTTTCGTCACTGTTTACTGAATACTGATTACTGATTACCGAATACGGATTACCGACAACGTGTCCGCGCCATGCTTCTTCCATTTCTTCAACAGACAAATTCAAAATTGGGGTGCCGGTACGGCCGTTCACCACCAAACTCTCCCCGCCAATCACCGCCACGCACTCGTGCGGCACGTCGGCCAGCAGTTCGCGGAAGCGGGGCGCGTCTTCGGGGCGAACCTCCACCAGGAAGCGGCTGAGCGATTCGGCAAAGAGCACCACTTCGTCCTCCGAATAGGACGCGTGCCAGTCGCGCGGCACGTGGATGAGCTGCAATTCCGCGCCGATGCGGCCCGCGATG
>JAGQGA010001037.1 GCA_020432595.1 Anaerolineales bacterium
CTTCGTTGGGGCCAAAGGCGTGGCCGAGCGCGGCCACATAGACCCAATCGGGGTTTTGCGGATGGACGCGAATTTCGCCAATGTGTTTTGTGTCACGCAGCCCGATGTTGCGCCATGTTTGCCCGCCGTCGGTGGTTTTGTACACGCCATCGCCATACGAAACATCCAGCCGAATGGTGGATTCGCCAGTCCCGACATAAATGACGTTGGGGTCGGATTCAGCCACGGTGAGGGCACCAATGGCGGCGGAGGTGAGGTATCCGTCGGTGATATTTTGCCAATATTGGCCACCGTCTTCGGTTTTCCAAACGCCCCCGGCGCAGGCACCAAAGTAGAAGGTCATGGGTTGGGTGGGGTGGCCGGCCACGGCCACGACGCGCCCGCCGCGTGGCGGACCAATGCAGCGCCAACGAAGGGCTTGCAAATAGCGGGGATCAACTTGTTGGGACATAAACTACTCCGTTTGGGGAATTGGTGATTGGGGATTGGAGATTAATACAGGTTCACAATCTCCAATCTCCGATCACTGCTGGTGGCTGGCTTGTAAGCTGCAAAGCATTAGTAATGCGACCCCAAGTCTAACGGCTTTAGGGCATCTGAACAATACAATTGAGTTGTGAATAACGAAGCGGGGGAGTCATACTT
>JAGQGA010001038.1 GCA_020432595.1 Anaerolineales bacterium
GGCGGTTGGCTGCCACTTTGAACCCGGCCTCGTTTCCACCATTGTCGCCGACATTCAGGATCAGCCCGGCTCGCTGCCCCTGCTGCAATACGCCCTGACGGAACTGTTTGAGCGGCGCAATGGCAATCGGTTGACCAAAGCCACCTATGCCGAAATCGGCGGTGTGCTAGGCGCGCTGGGGCGGCGTGCCGAAGAAATTTACGCCCAACTCGATGAACCCGATCGACAGCTTGCCCGCCAGCTTTTTTTGCGGCTGGTGACATTGGGCGAGGGAGTTGAAGATACACGGCGACGAGTGCTGCAATCGGAACTGCTGGCATTAGCAGGGGAACAGGGGAGCGGAGGAGCAGGGGAGCAGGGGGGAGATCTCCAATCTCCAATCTCCAATCTCCTCGATCTTTACGGCCGTTTTCGCCTCCTCACCTTCGACCATGACCCCGCCAGCCGTGAACCAACGGTGGAAGTGGCGCATGAAGCCCTGCTGCGCGAATGGCCGCGACTGCGCGACTGGCTGGCCGAGAGCCGTCATGACGTAGGGATGCAGCGGTTGCTGGCGCATGGGGCGCAGGAATGGGAACAAGCCCAACAAGATGCCAGCTATTTGCTGCGTGGCTCCCGCCTCGTCCAATTTGAGGATTGGGTCAG
>JAGQGA010000103.1 GCA_020432595.1 Anaerolineales bacterium
AGAACAGCACTTGGGTAACGGCCGTTTGTTCCCCGGTGGCCGCCAACGTTTGCCGAATGGGTCGCCGCTGCCGCAGAACGAGTTGCAGTTGATGAGGGGCGGGATAAACGGCCGTTTGTGCCGAAGCCGACCGGGCCACCAGCTTAAACTGCTGCCGGGTTGTCTCCCAGGCAAAAATCATAAACCGCTCCGCCGCCACTGCCCGCTGTGCCTGTTCTCCCATCGCGTGCAGCAGTTCGTTGGTCTCCAGCATTCCTGAAAGCTTGTTGCTGACGTTAGATAGCAGTTCAAATTCCTGGCTGCGCCGCGTTGTTTCTTCCAGAAGCTGCACATTTTCAATAATTGAACCGGCAAACTGGGCGTATAGCTCCACCGTTTGCAGCGTTTCTACCGTTGGCCGCCGCCCATTGTGCGGACGATCCAGCCCAATTAGCCCAATTCTTTGCTGCTGCCGGTTTGTAAGCGGCACACAGAGCAGATCATGGGGTTGCCAGGCATCGGGATCCTGCCCGGTGGCTTGATCGTCCGGCAGAATGGTGTTCGCCATATCCAACGGCCAGTCGCTGCCGGCGGGGACAAAATAGCAGGAGCCGCGCCGCAAATGCTGGTAGGCTGAATTTTCAAAAAGCTGTCGCCATTGGGTAGCCGGCAGCATATTCTTTTGAATGTTTTGACGCTCTTCGTCAGTAAAGCCGGCCGCAAAAATTTTGGTGGCGTTAAAAGTGCCGTCGCGTAGGGTTAGCACCACGCGCCGCCAGCCAGTGGTTTGCAGCCCGTCAACCAAAAGCTGGAGCTTTTTGTCAAAGTCGTTTTCCTGGCTGATTTGGGTCAGAATGGCAAGCTGGTTGGTAGCAACGGCTTCGGTTTGTATGGAGGCAGGCTGGCTGAGACAAAGCTGCCAGGCGGTTGAGCCCAAGGGTCGGGTGGTGAGGTGGTAGGGAGAAACGGCCGTTTGTATCACGACATTAGCCGGGGCCGCTAAGAGCTTTTGCCAACCTTCTTCCAGCCCCCAAACGGCCGTTAGCGTTGCTAAATGTGATGGGCAAGTGTCAAGATGCAGCATTTGGTGCGCCGCCTGGTTGGTAAACAAAATCTTCCCATCCGGCGCGGCCAAAATAACGCCTTCTTGTAGGTTTTCCAGAATATTCCAGGCAATTGCTGGTGTTAATTCCTGATTCATGCTGAATCCCTAGCCCGTACCCATACAATCAAAACAAAGGTGATAGCACATGGCGTCACCTTCAAATCGTTACCGTAAGTAACGGTGGCTATCAACTGGGCTGCTTGTCCTGTTTTCGCTGATCCAGACGACGCATTTCGGCGGCCATCTCAGTGATTTCCCGAATATCGCTAAAGCGTTGGGTTTTGTCTGAGACAGCACCAATGGAGAGGTGCATAATCGGAGCTAACTGTCCATCTGGCTGCTGGATACCACCCTGTTCTCGGTCAATAAAGTTGTAGTGGGAGAGAATCCCCTCATCAAAACGGGAGCGTAGCTTATTAGTCAAGGTAGCCACGTCCTGGCTCATGGTAATAAGGATAAAGGAATCGCTGCTGGCATGACCAATAAAATCATCCAGCGTGCCATATTCATCATCGGTGTCGTTGATCAGCATGGCTGTAAAGCGCAGCACCTCATCCCCAGCCACAAAGCCATAGGCATCGGTGAAGGGAGCAAGGTGGTCAACGCCGATTTGCAGCAGTGACCAGCCGTTGGTACGCATCAGCGTGCGAAGCTGCTCTTCGATAAGGCGGGCACTGGGTAAGCGGGTACGCGGATCGGTCAGATTGCGGTGCCGGTAGCTGCTGATGGCGTTTTTGACCCGCAGCTTTAGCTCTTCAATATCAAAGGGTTTGGTGATGTAGTCGTCGGCACCCAGCTCCAGCCCCTGAATTTTGTCACTGCGCTCATCCCTTTGTGTCAGGAAGATGATGGGAATGTGGCTGGTGCGGGTGGTAGTGCGTAGCTCTTTGCAAACCGCGTAGCCATCCATGTCGGGTAACATAATGTCCAGCACGATCAGGTCGGGGAGTTTTTTGCGGCATAGTTCAAGAGCATCGCTGCCTCTGGCGGCCACTTCAACGCTGTATCCCTGCCCGGTAAAGAATATCCGCAGCATGTTTGAGATATCGAAGTCGTCTTCGACGACAAGAATACGGCCGTTACTCATAAGCTTGTTCCTAGATAATAGATAAAGGGTTTGTGAAAGGTTGGTTGAATGTCAGTTGACCGTTCAACTGAGTTGGTTGGCGACATGCTTTCACGTTTGCAATGTCTGCTTCCGTTACAGCTTGCTCAAAACTTCTGAAACCGCCAAGTTTGAAGCCATGCTTGGCGGCGATTTTATCAATAGTCACAACTTGTGACAATTCAATCTCTTTTCCCACTGTATACGATTCGTACCGCTGTTCAAGTGCTAAGGTCATTGTTTCGGCCATGCAGGCATAGGCCATTTGTAAGGGGAAGCCGAAATTGAAATGAAAATCTACGTTGCCGGGCACTTTGACCATGCCGCCTTCAATGACCAGCACATCGGGACGCTGCTCGGCCACCTGGCGTGACACGTCGCGGGGGCGCGACACGTCGCAAACGATGGCTCCGCTGCGCAGGTGATGGGGTTCGATGATGGTGTCTACGGCGCTGGTAACAGTAATGATGAGATCTGCTTGGAGCAGGGCACTCATGTCGGTGGCAAGGGTGACGTGGCTGGTGGGCAAGGTTTGCGCCACTTTTTGCAGCCTTTCCTGGTTGCGCCCGATGAGAATCATCTCTTTGACCTGTGGGGCAAGCATTTGGGCACACACGGAGCCGATGGCACCAGTGGCACCAACGACGGCGGCGGTGGCGCGGGGCAGGGGAATTTCCATAATGGCGGCGGCTTCTTGGATAGCACGAACGGCCGTTGCTACCGTATAGCTGTCCCCATTGGTCACAGGAATGTTAAGCCGCTGGGCAATGGTAATACCACCGTCGCCCACCACCGAGGTAAAGGCGCCTAACCCCAAAATGCGTGCACCCAACCGTTCAGCCAGTCGGCCGGTTTGGGTAATTTTGTGATAGGAAACAGCCGTTGGCAGCCGCATCATCATCGAAGGGGTGAGCGGGCAAGCCACAAACCAGCCGTGCAAAGAACGGCCGTTGTGCGCCGACTCAATCCCCGTAATTTGCGAAATATAAACCGGTGGAAAAAAGACCGACAAGAATTCAATCAACCAACGCGGCAACTTGCCCAGTGTGGGAAACTTCCGCGCCACGTCCCGCTGCGGGTCAATCGGATGAATAATGAATGCGAAGTTATCTTCCATGTTTCGTCTCTGCCCTTTCATTTTCTCGCGGATAGAGCCGAGGATACGGGTACTTGAGCTGATATTTATGATGATCACTTTCTTCATACGTCACATTCTGCTGAATAAAGTGGCGATCATCCCGCGCAAACAGCACCACATCTGACTCCACCGTTCGGGCAGCATACAAAACCAGCCCCGAACTCAGCCGACAGTGGTGCCCAATACAGCCACCCAAGATACGATGCCCCGTTTCTTCTATCCCCCCCAAGGGGGTTAACGTGCGAATGGGGCCAGACAACAAATTAAAATCAGTAAACGTTGTCCCCGCCCCAATCACCGAATCGCGCCCCACCACACAAAGCTGCAAGCAGCTGTTTTGGGCGATCATCGTGTTTTCCATCACCGTGGTCATAAATAGTGCCGCCCGAAACGGCAAAAAACAGCCATCGCTGACCACGCTGAGCGAAAGCTGTGACCCCTGTGAAATGTTGATGTTGCTGCCGATCAGACAGTTGTCAATCACCACCCCCGGCCCAATGGTTACATTGTCGCCAATGGTGGTGAACCCGCGAATGGTGGCCGAGGGATCAATGGTCACATTATGACCCACATGCACCACTTCGGATGAAGACAGCACCTGCTTTTGCTCCCACACTGAGCGCAGCAAAATCTTGAGCTTAAGCTGCCAATTGCTGTTTACCTGGTCTTCCATGTTCACGCCACGCGCAAAAACGCCAAACAAGATGTCGGCGATAAACAAATGCACCCAGTTTTCAATGAGGACAAATGCTTTGCGGGGCAAAAAATAGATCAGGTCACCAAATTCAGAGGCCATGTAGGGAGGGATATGGTAGTAGCCACGTTCGCGTGGCTCGGTGTGAATAACGATGGCCTCGGGTGCGACGGATTGGGTGAGACCGGCCGGATAATACCACATATCGGCCAGCAGCAGGTCGCCATCTTCGTAGAGGGAGTGAGTTAACGGCCGTACATGCTCCCGAATGGCGGGATCTTCGCTGTCAAACGCCAGGCGTGTCGGCCGGCCGGCAGCCCGGCTGCGCTGAATAAACTCGGCGACGAGTGCGTCGTTAAAAAACAAATTATCACGATGGACGAGGGATTCGGCCGGCTCTGTTTCAAAGCGAACTGCCTGCTGCCAATTCGCATATTCTCGTTCTTCCGTTGTATAAGCTCCCAGCACATCTCTTTGCCACAGCCACAGCGGCTTATTCTGAACCCGCAAATCACGGGCAGGTTCATTAAACGGAGCGATATGGCTTGTTTCCTGCAAAACTATTCGACGCATTGAGATTTACCGCTACACAATCAAACATAACCGGGTTACAAACTCTATTACAATACCCAGAAAACTACCGAATTGGTTGCTTATCAATAATAATCGTACAAGTTGCATCCCCCACAGCGACACAACTCGCTTCACGGATGTGAAACCGCTTGCCACGGCTTACCCAAGCCAAACTCTCTTGCAGCAGCCCGACCGCAAAATGACAGCAGGGGGAATCTGTTTGCCGATTCCAACAAATGGGGCACCGTTCAATGACCCATAAAAAGCTGCGTTCATCTTCTTCCAAACGCACCTTTTGCTCTGTAAATTTGTTAAATGTACCCGCAAAAATTTCCAGACCAATCTTGAGCTTGATGCTCAAGGGCAACGTGCGCATGGCAAGGTCGGTGATACCCAGGATAGGCATAATTTCTTTCAATGCATATTTCCAGGCATCACGCCCGCCGCGCAGTGCTAGTGCCCGTCCGCCGCGCTCGCCAAACATATCATCCAACGCTTCATGAATGCGACTAAACTCGGTAAAAGTAAACCCCAAGTCCAGATTGTTAGGTGGGTAATGGTTAACCAGGTGGTGCAGCTTGGCAAAATGAAGAACGGCATTGATACCATGCCGTCCCACCACTTCTTCTAGGGCTGTTAGAACGATGCGCCCCATGTTATTTGGGTAATAAAACTGCGTGTCCGTTGCTCCAGGCAAGGAGACTGCTGCGCTAGTTGGTGTAGCCATTATTTAAGAAATGATCCAGGCTGTGTAGAAACTCTTGTGGCTCGTCTACCATGGGAAAATGACGGGATTGCTTCATCATAGCGATTTGAGCCGTACGCATGGTACCCTGAAGCCACAGCGCATTTTTGGGTGAGACAATGTTGTCTTTGGCTCCATAGATGCCAAGCGTTGGAATTTGCAGCGATGTGAGCTGGGTACGCAAATCGGTGTCGCGCAGGTCGCCAATGCTCTGAAAAAAGGATTCTAGCGTGGCTTGTTCAAGGTCGTCTGAAATCATTTCCCGAATATTGCTGGTGTCCTTTTGCAATAAAAGCCGCAAAATGGTTTGCCGAATGACAGGAAACTGCCAAACTACTTTGGCAATGTAACCATTGCCCGCTAAACGTAACAGGCGGTTTAGTGATGAGCCAACAACGGGTGAGCCAACAACAGCTACTTTTTTAACGCGGTCTGGGTGCGCCAAGGCCATTTTTAAGGCGACGGTGCCACCCATGGAATGGCCGAGTATGGTTGCCTGCTGAATCCCCAGCTTTTCCATAAATTCGTACACCATTTCGACATAGCTGTCTATCTCAAAAGAGGAAGCTGGAACAGCTGCTGAAGCACTTGGACCTTTACTGGATTCACCAAACCCCCAAAAATCTAGGGTATAGACGCGGTATTTGCCGGTGTCTCGTAAAGCTAGCATGGAGTCTCGCCAGACGCGCCAGGAATTGACCCAGCCGTGTAGCAGAATCACCGGTTCACCCCGGCCAATGGACTGGTAGTGAAGTAGTAGACCTTGCTCGGTTACGATTGAACTCACACGAACCTCGTTTTTGCCACAGACATTTTTTGTATGGGCTTAGTATACATCATCCCAAAGGCTGCAAGTGAGGCCGCTGCGTTATTTATAGGGACTCCTAATGGGATTCAATTTATTATGCTCAGAATGGTAGCATTGGCCCCAATGTTGTGCAGTGAAAAGCGGGTAAAGTTGCTGTAAACGAAGCGTTAATCAGTTTGATTTTGGGCTTCTTGTTGATCAATCTGTTCTAGGATGGAATAGAGCAGTTCGAGCAAGACATTTTTGACGCTTTCTTTGTTGCCGGCAATGCAAGGAAGGATTTTGATGCTGGAGTCCAGGCGCAGAATGATGCGGAGGTCTTCGGGTTCCCAAGCGTCTTCCATGTCTTGTTTGTTGGCGGCAATGACGTAGGGGGTGGAGGCATAGCTTTCGAAGGTTTCAAGAATACGTTTGGCTTCGCGGAAGGTTTCGGGCTTGGTGCTGTCAATCATGACCACGAAGCCGAGCATTCCTTGTGAAAGAATGTCCCACATGAAGTCGAAGCGGCGCTGACCGGGGGTGCCGAAAAGATAGAGGACAAGGTCGTCATCAACGGTGATGCGGCCGAAATCCATGGCAACGGTGGTGTTGTCTTTTATTTGTTCAGCAGAGGTGGTGATGCGTCGTTCGGTGGAGACGACATCAATTTCGCTGATTGTGCCGATGAATCTTGTTTTACCGGCAGAGAAGGGGCCAGTAATAACCATTTTTACAGCTTGCATAGATGTTTGTCCCTACGTGGAATGGTTTTATATCCCTCGAATGCGGTCTATGAGCCGGACGACGATGGATCGTTTGACGGCGGGTGGCTGTTGCTCGATGGGTTGCCGGGTATCTTGGGGTTTAGTGGTAGGCGCGGCGGTTTGGCTGGGGGAAACGGCCGTTTTTACCGACCGCGAAAATTCAACCAATCCCGCTTGTAGCATCCCATAAACAATTCGCCGAATCTCAAAGTCGCTCAGGTTGTTGGCCTTGGCAATTTGTTTAATGGTGTTGCGTGGGTTTACAAACGAAACAACGCGCCACTCTTCAACCGTCAGGTTAATGTTTTGCAGCCGAGCATCTGGTCGGTCTGTAAACTTCAAAGCGACATCCAAATCAGGCAGCTCTTCCTGGAGGATTTCCCATTCCTTCAGGCGGCGACTGCCTTCCATAATCACGCTTTCCAGGTCAATCGAAATCGTAATTTGGTGATCGGCCGGGAGTTCGTTGGCATCAAAACGAAAGAGGCCTTCTGTCCAGGTAAACAGCTTATAGACAACCTCCAGAATGTAGTGGCGAACGCTCTGGGTGATGTCTTGTTGGGTGACAAGCCCAGCCTGAATCAGAAGATAGCCTAGCTGTTTGTTATTAGTGCCTTTGGCCTTGGTTTGAATGACACGAGCTTGTTCAGCCGTGAGTTTGCCTGTGGTTTCCAGAATTTTGGCAAGATTGTTGCTCTCATCGCCGGTGTGGGCGTAGATCAACTTGCCCTCTTTAAACGACATGCAAGCCGTAGCGTTGGGTTGAGCATCTTCATCCTGGATCGTTAGCGTACCGGTTTTGCGAGCCAGATTGATGAGGTTCAGCAGTTGCGTTGTGGAAAAATCCCGTAGGTTCCCTTTCAGGGCCATAATTGTTCTTTAGGTGAGATAGTTGGTTTGCAAGTAATGCTTCGAGGCATTATACATGGTGTAAAATGGGTAGTCAAACAGCATGATGGTTATATTTTTGCGTTATGACAACTGTTTTGCTGCTTCTATTGTACGAGATTTAGGGCGGTGGCAATGTAAAGTTGGCATCATTGGCTACTTTTTCTTTGGCTTTTTAACGGCCGTTTCCACCAACCCATCCACATAATCCTTTGCCACTCGCAGTCCAGCCCCCGTCAACTGCATCACCCGCTTCATGGCGGCCGGCTTGCCTCCCTGCTTTAATAACTCGCGTACTTCCTGGCGCAGCTTGCCCGGCAGCCGGATTTTTTCAGTTTTGGGGTCAACGGGATAAGGTGGCACAGTAAACTGCTGCCGACTTTGCATAGCATCCAGCAGCGATGGTTTTTTAGCGGCTTTGTCGTCAAAATCGTCAAGTGATGGCATAGCTTGTTAATAGAGATTAGAGAGTGGAGATCATGCCAATCTCCACCCTCTAATCCCTACTCTCCTTATTTAATACAATTCTGGTCGTCTGTCGTCAAAAATCGGTATTTTGGCGCGAACTTCGTCTACTTTGGCGGTGTCAATGGTGCCGGTCAGCAGCATTTCGTCTTCGCCACCCTCGATGATGGGTTCACCCCAGGGGTCAATGATGCACGAACGGCCGAAAAACGTCGTCCCTTTTGAGCTACCCACCCGGTTGCAGGCAATCACATAAATTTGGTTTTCAATGGCGCGGGCGCGGAGCAACGTTTGCCAATGGTAGAGGCGGGGGTAGGGCCATTCGGCGGGGACAAAAACGGCTTTGGCTCCGGCCAGGGCGTAGGCGCGGAACAGTTCGGGAAAGCGCAGGTCGTAGCAAATGGAGAGACCAGCCAATCCCCACTCCGTTTCTACCAGCGAGCGGCGGTTGCCGCCAGCAAGAAAGAGGTGTTCGTCCATCAGTTGAAACAGGTGGATTTTGGAGTAGTCGCCCAGAGAACGGCCGTTTGCATCAAAAAAAACGGCCGTATTGCCCACCTTGCCATTACCCATGTCGGATAAACAGGAGCCGAGAATGTGGATGTTGTGGGCTTTTGCCAAAGTTGCCGTTTCCGCAAAAATTCCCTGGTCAATTGTTGTCGCATACGACCCCGCGTTTTCCAGATCGTATCCGGTTGACCAAAGTTCGGGAAAAACAACCAAATCGGAACCACGCCGCGCCGCTTCGGCCGTCATTGCCGCCACTGTTGCCAAATTGGCCGCTGGGTCGCCCAGCTTCACATCCATTTGCCCTAACGAAATTGTGAGTTTCATCGCGCCCATCCTTATTGAAATCTTGGCTCAAGGATACCAATTTCAGCCCATCTTTCCAATAGATTGGCGGCACTTTGGCTTTGGGGTAAATTAGCAGGGAAATGAGATTGAGAGACTGAGAGATTAGGAGACTACACGCTTCTTAGTCTCCTAATCTCTCAGTCTCCTAATCTCTCAATAGCAAAATTTGAAGAAGGTGTGGTGTAACCATGAGCTATATGGCAGGCCGGGTGGCTGGGTTTAGCACAACGATTTTTACGGAAATGACGGCGATGGCGCGGGAATATAACGCCATCAATTTGGGGCAAGGGTTTCCCGATTTTGCCGCACCGGATTTTATTAAAGATGCAGCGCGGGCTTCCATTGCGGCGGATGTGAACCAGTATTCTCCGGCAAACGGCCGTTTAGACATGCGGGAAGCTCTGGCCGCTAAAGTTGCCCATCAATACGGCATCGAACTTGACCCCAACACGCAAATCAACGTCGTGCATGGAGCCACCGAAGCCATTTTTGCCACCATCATGGGGTTGGTCAACCCCGGCGAAGAGGTCATTATCTTCGAGCCGTACTACGATTCCTACGTTCCAGCCGTCATCATGGCTGGCGGCATCCCTGTTTACTACACCCTCCACGCCCCCGACTTTGCCATTGACCGCGACAAGCTGGCCGCGTTATTCAACGCCAACACCAAAGCCATCATGATCAACACCCCCCACAACCCCATTGGCAAGGTGTATACGCGGGAAGAGCTGACGATGATTGCCGACTTGTGCCAGGCGCATGATGTCATTGCTGTGGTGGATGAGGTGTATGAGCATATTGTCTTTAACGGCCGTTCCCATCTCCCCATGTCTACCCTCCCCGGCATGGCCGACCGCACCGTTACCATTTCCAGCATCGGCAAAACCTACAGCGTCACCGGCTGGAAAACGGGCTGGACGATTGCTTCGCCAGAGCTAACAACGGCCGTTTTTCGCGCTCACCAATTCATCACCTTCAGCACCGTCCACCCCATGCAGCACGCCGCAGCCACCGCCCTGGCCGCCCCCGATAGCTACTATGCCGAACTGACCGCCATGTACCAGCAGCGACGCGACTTTCTGGCCGATGCCCTTCGCGCCGCCGGGCTGCCCCCCATTGTTCCTGCCGGAACCTACTTTATGATGGTAGACATCAGCGACCTCGGCTTTGCCAACGACCGCGAATTTTGCTACTACCTGACCAAAGAAATTGGTGTGGCCGCCATTCCCCCCAGTGCTTTCTACGTCAACCCAGCCGATGGTGCCAAAATCGCCCGCTTTGCCTTCTGCAAAAGCATGGAAGCTTTGGAAGAAGCCGCTAACCGGCTGCAAAAATTACGTCAGAGATAGACACGGTTCAGAACCTTTTGGCGTATACCTCCACAAATTTCACGTAATCTGTGGATCGTAACTCCATACATTCACGCAAATTTGGGGAGTTGGCTCAATTTCCCCGCGCCCAGCGGTCGAGTGCCGGCCGAACCCCGTGACGAATGGCATCAGCATCGGCGGCATCGGGGACGCGCTGTAGGTAGGCATCTAGGTAGTGGGCGGCTAGATGGGGGGCGTTATTTTCGTAGTGAATGAGGCCGAGGTCGCGCAGATGTTCGGGGGTGTCGGGCTGGAGGAGGATGAGGTTCTGAATAACGGCCGTTGCTTTTGCCCAACTTTCCTGTTTTAGATAAGCAATCCGCAAATTATTGAGCATCCGCACCAAAATGTCGCTGGCGGGTGTGGGAGCCAGCCATTCCTGCTGAAATGGCCCATCGTAGCCGGTGGCATATTGCACCAGTCGGGCGCAGTCGGGGAGGGTAAGCTGACGGCCGTTGTGGAACGGGTCGAGCAGCAGCTTGGTCTCATCATGCCCCACGGCGACAATAAAATGGCCGGGCAGCCCCACGCCATAGGCTGGAATGTCCAGCCGCTGCGCTACGTCGGCGTATAAAACTGACAGCGTAATGGGAATACCCAGCCCGCGCTCCACCACGTCGTTGAGAAAGCTGTTGCGTGGGTCGCCATAGGCGGCGGCGTTGCCGCGATAGCCGCGCTCTTCAAAGAGAAATTGGGCGAGAGTGATGGCGTTGGTGTGGATGAAGGCGGGGGAGATGAGGCGGGGGAGAACGGCCGTTGCCAACCCATGAAGCAATTCCAAATACCAGTCCACATCCAGCTCCGGGTAGGCAATGTCCCGCGCCAGATACAGTGCCGCCCGTGCCAAATGAATCGGCTGCTGGCGAATTTCGTTGGCAAAACCCCACGTTTTCATTGGGCTATACCGCTTTGGGAATAGGACGCAGATTTGCCTGATTATCCTGATTGATTTTTTTGATCAGTTCAATCAGGTAAATCTGCGTCCCATTTTTAATGCTTTGTAGGGAGCAATGGCTCATGTTGCCTCCTGGGCAGCAAATTGGGGGCGGCGGAGACGAGGCTGTAGATTTCGCCGATGTCGCTGGTGGTGAGCAGGCCAACAAAACGGCCGTTTTCCATCACTGGCAGTGCCGTAAGCTGGTTGTCACGTAAAAGCTGCTGCGCGTCAATCAGGTCACTGGTGGGGGAAAGAATGGGCAGGTCGGTGAGCATGGCGGCAGAAACGGCCGTTTCTGGCCCACTTTCATGCAATGCTTGCAGCAGTTGCGGGTATGTTAACAGCCCCACCAGTTGGTCGCCGTCACAAACGGGGTAGTTGGCCTGGTGGCTGCTGAGGGTGAGATTAACGGCCGTTTGCACCACATCATCTGGCTGCAGCGTTTGTGTTT
>JAGQGA010001039.1 GCA_020432595.1 Anaerolineales bacterium
GTGGACGGCCACACCAGCGTTGCGATAGGCGGTGGCGATGCCGTCGTGCTGTTCTAGCACGAGTTCGGGGTCAATCGGTTCAAGCATTTGTACGGCGTTGTGGTCGGTTAGCTCGAACAGCTCTTTGCCAGGGCGGTGGAGCAGGACGGATTTGAGGGGGGCGTGTTCGGTGTTGATGCCGCAGTTGCCCCACAGGGTGCCAATTTCCTGGGTGTGGGTTTGGAGGCGGGGGGACCAGCCTTCGCCGCCGTAGGCGGAGACGTTGAAGGGTTCTGTTTCAGTTGACATAGGTTTCTCCTCTGAAAGAAAATGGGACGCGGACGAACACGGACAAACACGGATGAATGTGTGTTTTGGTTTCATTCATAGGGATCGGCATAGTCGGTGTTGCCTGCTGTAAAATGGGACGCTGATTCTCCTGATTTCCCTGATTATTCGGGCGTGCAGGATATAATGTTGCTGGTAATTGTACAGAGATGTGGTAAGTTGGCGAAGCAGACTTTTGAGGTATTAGAAGCCTCAAGGGTTTTGAGGAGGAAGAGATGAGTAAACGGCCGTTAACGGGGTTGCAAGTAGTGGGGGTGCGGTATCGCTATAGCCATCGGGCGAAGCGGGATGAGCGGGCACTGGATGCGTATGGGCGG
>JAGQGA010001040.1 GCA_020432595.1 Anaerolineales bacterium
CCCCTAGCAGGCTATGGATTTGCTCCTGCGCCAACAAAATCTCATACCGGCTTTGCAAATCGTCAGCCGGGGTGAGGGCGAGAGCGCGGTCGAGATGAGCAATGGCTTCGCGGTTGCTGAATTGACGCTGGGCATATTGCCCGGCCAGCAGGGCGTAGCGACGCTCCTTGTCGGTGTTGCCCGCTTCGTGCCAATGGCTGGTTAGCACGGCGGCTTGTTCTGGGTCGTTGGGGTAAATTTGCTCAACAGCGGTGGCAACCTGGTTGTGCCAATGGCTGCGCTCGTCTGGTTGCAGGGTGCCGAGCAGCCCTTCGCGCAGCTTGTCGTGGGCAAAGCGCCAGTTGCCGTCGTAAATATCTAAAACGGCCGTTTCCATACACACCGTCAACCATTCCACCAGCGGCATTTCCAGCTCAATTTGCCCTGCTAGTTGTCGCACCATCGCCAAATCGAGCTGTCGGCCGGCCACCGCCACCCCCGGCAGCAGCCGTTTGACACCTTCTGGCACCCGCGCCAGCCGCCGCCGAATCAGCGACTCAATCCCCTGAGGGAAGAGACGCTCTGGCAAATCCATCTGGCTGACGGCACTCAGCCGCCCCGCCTGCTCGGCCAGGTCACGCACAACTTCCACCAGAAAAAAGGTG
>JAGQGA010001041.1 GCA_020432595.1 Anaerolineales bacterium
CCCCCGGCAAAGCGGTCTGGGGATTGGCGGCTGGCGATGGCGCAGGGCGAGCAGCCGTCGCGGGCCGGGCAGCCGCGCGATCACCCCTGGGAAAAATCACGGGGTCCAGCGCCTGCTGGTACAGGGCCGGCAAAAACCAATCGCGCAGTTGAATCGTTTCTTCGATCAGGACGTCATCCTTGTTGTGGCGGGTAATCGTGTGCCGATTCTCATCAGCCAACAGGGCGCGCCGGCCGCGATCTACGGCCTGGCCAACGGTCAGCCCCCTGGCCAGGCCGCCATAGAACGCGCTCACGAATTTGCGCGCGGCCACCACCAGCACCGAATAGTTCATCGCCAGGACGCTGCCCACGCCCGCTTGCAGCAAACTGGTGGCGACACTGGCGTAGGGGTTCATCTCCTTTTGGGCCGCGCTCTGGCAGGCATTCAGCACCATGAGCGGGACGCCGCACTCGTACAACAGCGTGCCCAATCGTTGGGCATCAACCATGTCTTCTTTGTGTTTTTCATCCTCGAAAAGCAGATAGCCCAACCCCTGATATTGGTCGTAGTAACCATGCCCATCAAAATGAACCACATGCACCTCTGGCAGCGTCGCATCACTTAGCCGGTCCGACAAGGCGGTCAGCGTCGGGGGATAGAGG
>JAGQGA010001042.1 GCA_020432595.1 Anaerolineales bacterium
TCCACGCCCGCTGGAGCGGCGAAGCGTGCTGGATTCCCCTCGGCGATTTCAAGCTCAACGTTGGCTTTGAAAACCACACCAGCCACCCTGCTCCCGGCGAAATCCTGTTCTATCCCGGCGGCTACAGCGAAACCGAAATCCTGTTCCCCTACGGTGCCGCCTGCTTTGCCAGCAAAATGGGGCAGCTTGCTGGCAACCATTTCCTCACCATCATCGAAGGCAAAGAAAACCTGCGCCCCATCTGCGAAAAAGTCCTCTGGCAAGGGGCGCAAGACATCTTGTTTGAAACCCTATCATCGTAGAGACGCAAAATTTTGCGTCTCTACACCCAAAATATCTTGTGATTTAGCAATTTGACTTGTAAAATGGTATTTGGAGGCGTAATATGCAAACATCCGTCACAAAACGTGGGCAAACGGTCATTCCTGCGTCCATTCGCAAACGCTACAACATTAAAACCGGGGATCGGCTGGTGTGGCTGGATGATGGCGAAACCATTACCGTCGTTCCGATACCCCATGATCCCATCGCGGGTCTATTTGGGCGTGGCAAAGGGGAAAGGCTAGTCCAAAAACTACTAACCGCTCGTGAGGAAGATCGAAACGATGGGTAAATTCTTGCTCGACACATCAGCAATATTAACC
>JAGQGA010001043.1 GCA_020432595.1 Anaerolineales bacterium
CAAATTGGGGCTGACCGGAGGCAGTTCCGGCGGTTCCCCCACGTCAGCCGCTTCCGCGTCGGCCACCAGATAGGGCAAAGTGGCAAAATTCCAATACATCCAAGGTGCGCCCACAAAAAAGAAGCGGTGGTCGTCCTTAAGGGCGTTGAGGCGCGGTGCTAACTCAGTCGCCAATTCGGCATGTTCACCGCCGTAAAGCCGCAGCGGCACGGCGTTGTTGAAGTAGGTATTGAGGCTGATAGCCACAAAAACCACCACAGCCAAGACGAGCAAGCCATTGAGGGCCATCTCCCCTCGTCCGCGTTCGTCTGCGTTTGTCCGCGTCCCATTTCCAGAAACGGCCGTTTTCACCAACTCCCCCACCTCCCACAGCGCCAACACTACAAAAAAGCAGGTCGGCACCGCCAGCGTAATCAGCCGCTGGCTCGATGGCGGGCTTTCGGTGAGCATCCCCCCTAGCAGCATTCCGCCCCACCACCAGGCCACCAGCGGAGCCGCCACTTGTTCCTGCCGCCACCACAGCAGCTTGACCGTGCCAAAGAGCAGCCCCATTAAAAATAGCACGCCAAAAAATGGGTCTAGCAACGGCTGACGCAAGCCATACCAAACGGTGCGGTCAGGGTAATAATTAAAGGCAAAGGCA
>JAGQGA010001044.1 GCA_020432595.1 Anaerolineales bacterium
AATTCCCGCCAACTTTTCCGTCACAATGAGCGGCACGCTGGTGTTTGGCAACACCGTGACGGCCAATATCACCTCGGTGACGGCGCAAAACCCGCAAATTACGCTGACGCTGGAGCCAAAAGATGGCTTTATTTTTAACGCCATGGAAAAGAACAAAGAGGGCGCTATTGCTTCGCTGCTGTCGGCGCAAATTGTGCAGAAGCTGAACAGTGACCAGGTTCGCAGCTATCTGACGGATCGGATGAACGAGGCGTTGGCGCAGAAGTTTGGCTCGGTACAACCTGGACAGTAATCGGTAATCGGTAATCAGTTGCCTGACTGATTACTGATAACTGATAACTGATTACTTCAAAAAATGGACACACCACACCCATTAACGGCCGCTTATCAACTGCTGGCTGAGGATATGACGAGATTTGAGGAAACGCTGGGGCAGGCGTTGGCTCCGCAGCAGCATTACCTGTCGGAAACAGAGTATGAACTGTACCGGCGGGGCAAGAAGCTGCGCCCGATTTTGCTGCTGCTTTCGGCGCGGCTGACCGCCCCGGAAGGGGTGGCACTGCCGGACAAGGTGATTCGGGCGGCGGTGTCGCTGGAAATGCTGCATGTGGCAACGCTGATCCATGATGACATTGTGGATGAT
>JAGQGA010001045.1 GCA_020432595.1 Anaerolineales bacterium
GCACCATTTGCGGGTGCTGGCACAGGTGGGCAAGGAGGTTGACCTGGTTGTGCCGCCGCCGGTGACATTAACGGCCGTTCTTACCGCCCTTGAAACCGACTACCCCATGCTGCGCGGGACGATTCGGGATCAGGCAACGGGGCAAAGACGGCCGTTTATTCGCTTTTTCGCCTGTGGACAAGACCTTTCCCATGAGCCAGCCGATACCGTGCTGCCGGCTGCCATCTGCAGCGGCGACGAGCCGCTGCGGATTGTGGGGGCCATGGCGGGTGGGTAATCAGTAATCGGTAATCAGTTAAAAGACCACTGATTACCGATTACTGATAACTGATTACCGAATTAACGGCCGTTTCACCACCCCACCTCCCTGCACCAGCCACAAATCCGTGGCAAACCGCGTGATAAAATAGCGGTCATGCACCACCGCCAAAATTGTCCCCTCAAACTGGCGCAGCGACTGCTCAAACTGTGTCCGCGATGGAATGTCCAAGTGGTTAATTGGCTCATCCAGCAGCAAAAAGTTGCACCCCTGCGCAACCAGCGTCGCCAGCATCAGCCGTGACCGCTCCCCATAGCTTAATTGCTCAATCCGACGCAGCGAATCATCCCCGGTGAACAGAAAGAAGTGCAAAAACGACCGCG
>JAGQGA010001046.1 GCA_020432595.1 Anaerolineales bacterium
CTTCAATCGGCACCCAACCCAGCACAATGCCCGTTACCAAATTGGGGTCATACCACCACACGCGGGTCGCCACTAAATAGTTGTCCCAGGGAGTTGTGTAAACGACTGCCACCACCACGTGCGCCAGCAGCACCCACCACGGGTTGTACCCGGCCAACCGCTGCGGCTGCTGTAACCCTGCCCGCCAATCGCGCCATGTAAGCCAGAGTAAAATGGTGAGGGGGATGCCAATGAAGAGAAGGAGAAAGGTGAAATAGGTCATTTTTTGGTAATGTCGTTTTACGACCGCTGCGGGTACAGCAATCAGTTATCAGTGTAGACCGATTACTGATTACCGATTACTGATTACCGATTACTGTTTACTGTTTCCTGATTACTCGCATCAAAACCCCCGGTCGTGGCTCCAGCGTTGCGCCCATGTGGGGGTGAACTTTTTGCGGCAGCAGTTCCAGCCGGAATTGCTGCAAAATGCGTGCCAGCACCACTTTGGCCTCAATTTGGGCAAAGGCCGCGCCAATGCAGTTGCGGGGGCCGCCGCCAAAGGGGAGATAGGTGAAAGACGGCCGTTTTTTCCCCTCATCTCCCTCCCGCCCAAACCGTTCCGGCCGGAACGCCTGTGGCTCGTCCCAGTAGGCGGGGTGG
>JAGQGA010001047.1 GCA_020432595.1 Anaerolineales bacterium
CACCCGAACCGGCAGAGGCAGAGGGGCATTCGGTAACGGCCGTTCCCACCCCCATCGTTACCCGCGTCATCCACGTTGTCCAGGTAGGCGAGACCCTGGGCGAAATCGCCGAACGGTACGGCGTGTCACTTGACGACCTCATTGCCGCCAACGACATCACCAACCCCGACATCATCGAAGTCGGCACCCAACTGCTTATTCCTGGTGGAGAGTAGAAGTGGTTGGTGTGGAGAAAACGGCCGTTTTTCCTTCCCAACCTCCCCCAATTGCTCTAACATACTCCCAAAGCAAAGCTGATGCTGACGAATCCGCGTTCGTCCGTGTTTGTCTGCGTCCTATTTCCCTGGAGTTTTTATGACCACAACCTTACTCAAAGCAGCGCAAGTCGTTTGCCTAGATGAAGCCGATACGATTTTGCAGCCGGGGTATGTGGGGGTGGAAAACGGCCGTTTATCCCACCTCGCCACCACCCGCCCCCCCGGCCACTTCGACCACGACATTAACCTCGGCCAGCGGCTGCTGATGCCGGGGCTGGTCAATGCCCACACCCACACCCCCATGGTGCTGTTTCGCGGGCTGGCCGAAGGGCATTCGCTCTTTGACTTTGACGGCTGGTACAACACCGTGCGCGTTGTCGAAGAG
>JAGQGA010001048.1 GCA_020432595.1 Anaerolineales bacterium
TCAATAAACAATTACCATTGTTGATTGTTTATTGCCAATTGATCATTGCAAAGGAGTCTCCCTTAATCCACTCCTTTTCCCCATGCGAGAATCCCTTGTCCGAGCCATCGGGCGGGGGATTTTTTTGTGGTTTTGGATTTTGAAAGAGATGTGGCTAAAAGGATTTCGATACAACGGCGGGTATCTCCGCAGGGGTTGTCCCAAAACATGCTATTAAGAATCGGTGTGTCCGTATGTAGGGGCTTGGCGCGCCATGCCCCTACCAAACTTGCTTGATTTTGCTGATGTGATTGTTGTGGAAAGGTGTACGGGTAGAGACGCAAAATTTTGCGTCTCTACGATTTTGCATATCCGCCAAGCCTGCAATTTGGGACACAGCCACAAGTCACGAAATTCTTGATTCATCATCTCCCCATTCCGCCTCAATCTGCTTGTGTTTTCCGGCAAAATTTTGCATTATGCCTTTTCGTAACAAGGCTGCCAAATTCAGCAGAAGGCAGCATTTTCGCCACGAATGACACGAATTTTCGCGAATGCTGGCAACACGAATAAACTTAAACGCGATCTGAAAACTTTCGCTGCTGTTTGGCAGGACTCTTTTTGCAAAATGGCCAACTCTCTGTTTTTGCCAATAGTTGCAAT
>JAGQGA010000104.1 GCA_020432595.1 Anaerolineales bacterium
CCACCACCTTTGCCGACGAGCTTGCCAACGGCACCTACGCCGACACTGTAAGTGCCTCTGAGCAAGAAGCTGTGGCACTGGGTTTGCCCGGCACGCCCGCCGTCATCCTCGACGGCCAAATTTTCGCGGGGCAGCAGTTGCCCTTTGAATACGAAATTTGGGATCAATTCATTGGCTCCGAAATTCAGGTGCGGCAGTTGGCCGAGATGCAATATGATGCGCCGCCGGAAATGACCATAGACACCGAGGCCATTTATCTGGCAACCGTCACCATGGCCTCCGGCGACAGCTTTGTCATGGAGCTATACCCCAAATCCGCCCCGCAAACCGTCAACAGCTTTGTCTTTTTGGCGCAAGAAGGGTGGTTTGATGGTGTCACCTTCCACCGTGTGCTGCCGGGCTTCGTGGCGCAAACCGGCGACCCCACCGGCACAGGACGCGGCGGCCCCGGCTATGTCATCCCTAACGAAATTGACCCAGACCTGTCTCACAGCGAGACGGGCATGGTGGCTATGGCAAACTCTGGCCCCGACACCAACGGCAGTCAGTGGTATATTACCCTGGGTGATGCCACCTTCTTGGACGGTGGCTATACGATCTTTGGCCGCGTGCGCGAAGGCATGGACGTGGTGCAAGCCATTACGCCACGCGACCCCAGCACCGACCCTAACGCACCGCCTGGGGACGTGATTGAAACGATTACAATCGAAGTGGAGAAATAATAGTCATCAGTAATCGGTAATCAGTAACCAGTCAAGCAACTGATTACTGATTACTGGTCACTGATTACCGATTACTGGAAACATGAGAAGGGAGACCTGGTCATTCTACCTATTCGCGGGGGTGTTGCTGTTAGCAAGCCTGGCCTGTTCACTACCGTCATTCGGGGGTGGAAGTTCCGTGGAACCAACGCCCACACCGCCGGGAGACAGCATCACATTCACGGTGCCAGCCTACACCGTTGGGCTACAGCCAGGTGATTCGGTGCCGGGGACTCGTCTGCAATATGTGGGGCGAAATGGTGATGCGTTTGATGTGGTGATTGATGGCCTGCCGGCCGTCAAACGCACGGGCGACTCCTTTATTTGGGATGGCATCCTCGCCCCTGGCGTTTTTGCCAACTACAATTTGCGACTGGCGACCGTTATTTTTGGCGAAATGCGCGTGGCTGGCCCTGTCAAACTCACCATTCTCAACCCTACGCCTGTTGAACGCACCGACAACACCCCCCTAACGGCTCAAATGGCCTTTAACAATGCGGTTATCAGCTACTATGTGCCAGTAGGGTATGGCATTCCGGGAACAACGGCCGTTTATCAAGGCCTACGCGACGGGTCTGGCGGTCAACAAGCTGAATTCAGCGGCCTCACCAACTACCCCTACATTGCCGCCGGGGATTCACTCATCTGGCAGGGCTACCTGCGCGACAACTTCATCGTCGCCTACAACCTTCGCGCCCTCTCCGTTGGTGAAGAAGGGGTACGCTTCGCCGGCACCGCCGAACTTTTTATTTTGCCCTAACGCCATGTCCCCATTCCCGCGCCAACCCGACCCTCTTGTAGCGCAAAACCCATTTCGGGGGCAAAGCTACAGCCACCAGCCCATCCTGAGCTATCTGGATGCCAGGCCGCTGCTGCCGGAACCCGTGCTGCCAGATACCCCCGAATGGGCAGAAATGTATTGGCGCGGCTGGGAGCTGGCGTGGCTTAACCTGCATCGTCCCCAGCCCCGTTCTGGCTTTGTCAGTAACTATCTCGGTTCTGCTCTCAACAACCACATCTTTATGTGGGACAACGCCTTTATGATGCTGTTTGGGGTTTACGGGCGCCGCGCCTTCAATTTTATGGGGACGCTCGACAACCTGTATGCTAAACAGCACGACGACGGCTTTATTAGCCGCGAAGTTGATAGTGAAACCGGCAGCGACCTCTATTTTCCCTTTGACCCAAACAGCACTGGCCCCAACATTTTGGCCTGGGCAGAGTGGTGCAACTTCCGTATTACGGGGGATACGACGCGATTAACGGCCGTTTTCCCCCCCCTCATGGCCCTCCATCGCTGGTACCGCAAAAACCGCACCTGGCAATCGGGGCTATATTGGGCCACCGGCTTTAGCAGCGGCATGAACAACCAGCCCCGCGTGCCAGACAGCAGCCAGCACCACCGCCACTGGGCCTGGGTAGATGCCTCCTTCCAGGCATCGCTCAACTGCTACATTTTGCGCCAAATGGCAGTCGCCTTGGAGCAGCTTAAGCTGGTGCCGGAATTAGCCGACGAGCGGACTACGTTGGCGCAGCAAATCAACCAGACAATGTGGAATGAGGCGGATCAGTTTTATCAGGATGTGGACAAAAACGGCCGTTTCTCCCGCGTCAAAAGCATTGGAGCCTACTGGGGCTTGCTCGACCCCGATGTCATGCCCAACGGCCGGCGCGAAGCCTTCATCCAGCACCTGCGCGACCCCTGGGCCTTCAACCTCCCCCACCGCATCCCCAGCCAAGCCGCCGACAGCGAAGGCTACAACGCCCTCACCGGCAACCAGTGGCGCGGCGGCGTTTGGCCCTCCACCAACTACATGGTGCTAAAAGGGCTGCACAAACACGGCCAGCATCACCTTGCCCACGAAATCGCCCTCAACCATTTGGAAAACGTCTGGCAAGTGTACCAGCGCACCGACACCCTGTGGGACAACTACGCTCCTGAATCGGCCAACCCCGGCGAAGATGCCCACCCCGATTTTGTCGGCTGGACCGGCCTTAGTGCCATTGCCATGCTGCTGGAAGATGTCATCGGCCTTAGCACCGACTGGCCGCTGCGCCAAGTGCGCTGGAATCGCTACCTCGTCACCGCGCAGCCCTACGGCGTGCGGAACTACCCGCTGGGCAGCGACGGCGTGGCCGACTTCATCGGCGATGGCAACAAAATCACCATCCAAACCAACGTCTCCTTCACCCTCACCATTGTAGATGGGTCACAAACCATCAAAGCCCCCATCTCTATCGGCACCACGGAGATTGGCCTCACCTAATCATGCCTGTTTTGCGCGTCGCCACCATCAACCTCCGCAATCGTCAAGACCGCTGGCAAGAACGACGGCATCTGCTGGTAGAACAACTGCTGGAAACCATCCCCGATCTGATCAGCCTGCAAGAGATCAGCTTTCCCGTGCGGCAGGGGCGGTGGCTGCGGCAGCAGCTTAATCTGCGCCTCAGCGGCTCCGACAAAACCCCCTACCACCTCTATCAACAGCCTAAAAAACACCTCATCAAGGGATATTACGAGGGGATTGGTTTCTTGACCAAGCTGCCCGTTATTTACCGCGACGCGGTGGGGTTGGGGCATGGCGGGCGGGTGGCACTGCGGCTAAATGTGGAACTGCCCACGCGCCAAACGCTGGATTTTGTGGCCGTCCATCTGCACCACGTGCCGGCCGACAAACAGGCGCGGCTGGAACAAACGATGCAGTTGGTGGCCTGGCTAAACGGCCGTCGCCGCGTGCCGCGCCAAATCATTGCCGGAGATTTCAATGCAGTGCCGACTGAACCAGCCATTCAATACATGAAACAGGCGTACCGCTCCGCCTATGCTGAACGATATGGGCGAGAACCCTTAGCAACCTATCCCACGGCACTGGTGCCAACCGATGGCTGGTCTGGCTGTTTGGACTATATTTTTGTCTCAACGGCCGTTCCCCCCATCCACCACGCCCAACTATTTTGCACCCGCCACGCTCCCGACGACAACACCCTCTATCCATCAGATCACGTCGGCGTGTTGGCAACAATTAACTTATCGTAGGGCAATTTTGCAAAATTGCCCTACTCTCACAGCTATGAACCACATTCTCGGCCTCCGCTGCCTCATTTGCGGCAAGCTCTATCAGCCCCATGAAGTCATCTACGTTTGCCCCGACCACGGCGACGACGGCACGCTAGACGTTGAATACGACTACGCGCAGATACGCAGCCAACTGGCCGCCAACCCACCCGACTGGGCGCGGCAGGGCATGTTTGCTTATCGGCCGTTGCTCCCCGTTGCCGAAACCACCGCTGCCCCCCCCCTGCACATTGGCGCAACACCCGTTTATGACGCACCCAGGCTGGCAGCGGCTGCTGGTGTAGCGCAGGTGTGGGTGAAAGACGACGGCCGCAACCCCACCGCCTCCTTCAAAGACCGCGCCAGCGCCATTGCGGTCATGAAAGCGGCTGAACGAGGGGCCGAAATCATTACCACCGCCAGCACCGGCAACGCCGCCGCCGCTCTGGCCGGTATTGCCGCCGCCACCGGGCAAAAAACCGTCATCTTTGTCCCCGCCTCCGCCCCGCAGGCCAAAATCGCCCAACTGCTGACCTATGGAGCCACCGTGCTGCTGGTGGAAGGCAGCTACGACGATGCTTTTGAGCTATGCCTAAAAGCCACCCACGCTTTTGGCTGGTACTGCCGCAACACTGGCTACAATCCATATATGTCGGAGGGAAAAAAAACGGTCACATTTGAGCTATACCAACAGTTGGGATTAGCAATAGGAGAATCTCCAAATCTCCAATATCCAATCTCCAATTTTCCCACCCACATCTTTGTCTCCGTTGGTGATGGCTGCATCATCGGCGGCGTGTATAAAGGGTTACGCGATTTGGTGGGGCTGGGGCTGCTGCGGCAAATGCCCAAGCTGATGGGGGTGCAGGCGGTTGGCTCATCTTATTTGTATGAGGCGTGGCGCAATGACGAGGATGTTGTGACCAAAGCACCTATTGCTGCCAACACAAGAGCCGATAGTATTAGTGCTGGGCTGCCCCGCGACCGCATCAAGGCGATGCGTGCCATCCGGGAAACGAATGGGGCGTTTGTGCAAGTGTCGGACGAGGCGATTTTGGCGGCCATCCCAAAGCTGGCGCAACATTCGGGGGTGTTTGCCGAGCCGGCAGCAGCAGCGGCGTATGCGGGGCTGCTGCAAGCGGCAGCAGACGGCCAGGTTGGCCCCAGTGACCGGGTGGCGTTGTTGATTACGGGCAGTGGGCTGAAGGATGTAGCGGCGGCAATAACGGCCGTTTCCCAAGCCACCACCATCAAACCCACCCTTGCCGCCGTCGAGCAAGCGTTAAATTTGTAGCCGATAGTAGGTGAACTAGTTTTCACCCACTATCGTTTCCAATGTCTATGAAACCAACCATTTCCATCATTGCCCCCGTCTATAACGAAGAAGAAGTGCTGGGCGAACTCCATCGCCGCGTAGCCGAAGTGATGGAGCGACAGCCAGACAGTTGGGAACTGCTGCTGGTCAACGACGGCAGCCGCGACCGTTCGGCCGAGGTCATTGCCCAACTGCACAAAAAAGACAGCCGCGTCAAAGGCATCAGCTTTTCGCGCAACTTTGGCTTTCAGGTCGCCGTCACCGCTGGGCTAGACCATGCCCAAGGGGAGGCCATCATCCTGACCGATGCCGACCTGCAAGACCCGCCAGAGGTTTACCCCGAAATGATTGCCAAGTGGCGCGAGGGCAACGACGTGGTTTATGGGATACGCCAAAGCCGCGAAGGGGAAACGTGGTTCAAGCTGTTTACCGCCAAGCTATTTTATCGGCTCATCTACCGCATCACCAACATCAACATCCCGCTCGACACCGGCGACTTCCGACTAATGGATCGGCGGGTGGTGGATGCCATTCGCCGGATGCCGGAGCGCAACCGCTTTTTGCGCGGCATGGTTCCCTGGGTCGGTTTTAAGCAAACGGGGGTGACGTTTCAGCGGCAGGCACGGTATGCGGGAGAAGCCAAGTTTAACAGCATCCGCAAAATGCTCCCCTTTGCCATAGATGCCATCACCAGCTTCTCCTACTTCCCGCTGCAACTGGCAACCTTTTTTGGCTTTGTCTGCGCCGCCCTTAGCGCGTTGGCAATCATTGTGGTCATCATCGTGCGGCTGTTTTTGGCAACGCCGTGGCTGGAAGGGCAGGCGACCACGCTGGTGTCGGTGCTGTTTCTCGGCGGGGTGCAGCTCATCAGCCTGGGGATTATTGGGGAGTATTTGGGGCGAATTTACGACGAGGTGAAGGGCCGGCCGCTCTATTTGGTGGATAAAACGTGGGGCATTGATTCAGTAACCAGTAAGCAGTAATCGGTAATCAGGGCTGACCGATTACCGATTACACATGTTGTTAGAAATGGTTTGGGGAGAGGTGTGGGTAGGGAGAAAACTGCCGTTTTTCTCCCTACCCCCCAATCTCCGACATCACCCGATTCAGCGGAATGATGTGCTGATCAAGCTGGTGACCCCATGGCTTGTGCCAGATGCCCTCCTCAATAATTTCCTTGAGTTCCTCATCCGTTGCCCCGCCGCGCAGCGGATCCATCAGGTTGACCTCTTTTTCCCGCAGCAGGCAGAGGCGTAAACGGCCGTCTGCTGTCAGTCGCGCCCGGTTACAGTCGGCGCAAAACGGCTGGGTAACGGAACTGATAAAGCCAATGGTGCCGGGGGCATCGGCCAATTTGTAGAGACGGGCTTCGCCATCTAAACGGCCGTTATCCACCACCCCCAACGGCCCCAGCGCCGCCGCAATCGTCTGCCGCAGCTCCTCCTCCGGCACAATCCCCGCCTGCTGAAAATCCGCCACATCGCCAAACGGCATCATCTCAATAAACCGCACCTGCCACGGCTGATAAAGCGTCAGCCGCGCCAAATCCACCACATCTTCCTTGTCATTATAATTCCGCACCACCACCGCATTCAGCTTCACTTCCAGACCCGCCTCCTCAGCCGCGTGAATACCGCGCCACACATCCTCCACCTTCCCCCAGCGCGTCAGCTTATGGAACTTCTCCGGGTCAAGCGTGTCAATGCTCACATTCACCCGCCTCATCCCTGCCGCCACCAACTCCCGCGCCTGCTCCTCCAGCCGCAGCCCATTGGTAGTCATTGCCACCTTCTCCACCCCCGGCGTGGCCGCAATTTGGCGCACAATCTCCATAAAGTCCGGGTGAATGGTTGGCTCGCCGCCGGTCAAGCGAAACTTGGTAAAGCCCAGTTCAGCAAAAATCCGCACCAGCCGCGCAAACTCTTCCTTTTGCAGCAGCTCATGGCGTGGGCGAAAGGTCATCGCCTCTGGCATACAGTAGACACAGCGCAGGTTACATTTGTCGGTTAACGAAATCCGCAAATAATTGATATTTCTGCCAAAGCGATCCAGTGACATGGTTAACTTTCCCTCATTTTTTATCATCGCCCAGGCCATTTAGATGTAAAATGGAAGCATGTGCCTCAGGCAATGGTATTTAATAACATCTGATACTTTTTAAGTGCATAAACCGATGTTGGCGTGGAGATTGGAGATTAGAGATTGGAGATTGAGTGTCTTGAATCTCCAATCTCTAATCTCCATTTCTAAAACGGTATTTGATGCCCTTATACAGCATAATTCTGGCCTGATTCACCTGGTCTGTCAAACATTTTTATCAATTTTTTCTTTTTTATTCACAGCGAAAAACGGCCGTAGGGAATTCGGCGGGAACATGCCCTGTAGTCACACCGTTTAGAGGTATAATCACGCTGTTAAGCAATCATCATGATGATAGGAGTTTGCATTGCGCCGTTCTAACCAACCCATTTTACCAACCTGGCTCAGCTTTTTGCTGTCAGCCGCCTTTATTTTGTCGAGCATTGCCGTCCTCTTTTTCGCCTATCTTACCTTCCAAGTCGTTTGGAACCGGCCCGTGAACCCTGTTGAAGCTGCGGCCGGCGGCAATGACTTGGACATGAGCCAGGACGGGCTGGTTCCCGTGCCAACGGCCGTTTTCGGGCAGCCCACCCCCACCCTCATTCCCACCAGCGAACCGTGGGACGGCAGCGAACGGGTGAACATTTTGCTGATGGGGATTGACCGCCGCCCCGGCGAATCGTTTATTTCCCGCACCGACTCGATCATGATCATCTCGGTTAACCCGGCCAACAACACCGCCTCCATTTTGTCGGTACCGCGTGACCTCTACGTGGTCATTCCCGACCGAGGGCGCGACCGGATTAACACTGCCTTTGTCTATGGAGCCAACGGCGACAATCCGGCACGTGGAGCCATTCTGTCCATGAAAACTATCGAGCTAAACCTCGGGGTCCACATTGACCATTATGTTTTAGTGGACTTCGGGGCGGTCATTCGCGGGGTAGACGCGCTGGGCGGCATTGATGTCAATGTTCCCTACACCCTCAACGACCCCACCTTCCCTGATATGAACTATGGCTATGACCCGCTCTATATTCCGGCCGGGTTGCAGCATTTTGACGGGCTGACCACGCTCAAATATGCTCGCACGCGCCATGTAGACAATGATTTTGGCCGGGCGCAGCGGCAGCAGCAGGTGGTGCTGGCAATTCGGGATAAGGCATTGGGTTTGGGGATCACGGGGTTGTTGACGCGGGCACCTACGCTTTATGCCCAGGTGGAGCAGGGGATTCGGACGGATTTGAGCCTGGAGCAAATTGTGCGGCTGGCAACAACTGTGACCGATATTCCCGGCGAGGATATTCGTCAAGAGGTGCTGGATTATGATTATGTAAGCAGCTTTGTGACGGAGGCGGGAGCGCAGGTGCTGATTTTGGATAACCAAAAAGCGGCCGTTTTGATTCAGCAGTTGTTCTTTAATTAAACAACAAAGGGGTTAAAGTGATCCCTTTGTTATTTTTTGGCTTATGCAACAGTGGAAAACGAGTTCCCGCCAGACAATTCTTGACCACAATAAATTTTTGCGGGTGGAGCAACATGTGGTGGTGCTGCCCGATGGCACGGTGATTGAGGATTGGCCGTGGCTGGCGATGCCGGATTATGTGAATGTGGTGGTGGAGACGGAAAACGGCCGTTTTCTCTTCTTCCGCCAATTCAAATATGGGGTAAGTGAGGTGACGCTGGCAACGCCGGGGGGGTATTTGGAGCCAGGCGAAGAGCCACTGTTGGCGGCGCAGCGGGAACTGCTAGAAGAAACCGGGTATGAAGCGGCTGAGTGGCACCATTTGGGCAGCTTTGTGGTAGACGGCAACCGAGGGGCCGGTACAGGCCACCTCTTTCTGGCGCGGCGGGCGCGGCAGATTGCCGCACCCAACGCCGATGATTTGGAGGAACAGGAAATGCTCTTGCTCACGCGGGCGGAGGTGGAAACGGCCGTTTCTACCCACCAATTCAAGCTCATGTCTTGGTTAACGGCCGTTCTCCTCGCCCTCCGCACCCTTGACAGCCAGTAAAATGGCCTAGCCACAGAATAAACGGCCGTTTTTTAACCACAGATGAACACAGATAAACACGGATAAAAATCTGTGTGCATCCGTGTTCATCTGTGGTTTTGTGAGGTGGTGGGGAAAACGGCCGTTAAAAAAATCCGCGTAAATCCGCCCCGATTCGCGTCATCCGCGATGCCATTTTTTTTCAGAAACGGTTTGTTTTTGGACACGGAAGAACGCGGAAGGACACGGAAAAAGTGTCCATGTTCGTCCGTGTCCTTCCGTGTACGGTAAATTTTTTGGGGAGAAACAGCCGTTTTTCCCCACACCCTAACCCACCCATTCCCCCACCAAGGCCAAAATTTGCCGCTGGGCAAGCGTACTATGCAACGATAGTTCACGCATGTCGGGATCGGCAATCGCCTCCACTTTTTGCTGCAAATGTGCTTGCGCTCGGTACAGCACATCACTGGCGCGGCTATCACCCTGGCTTTGGAAAATGAGGAAAAGCGAGAGGTAGATTTCCGGAAGTTCGTCACAGCCAGCCAGCCCGTGTTGCTGCAAATGAGCATAGACGGTTTGAGCATGAAAAACGGCCGTTTCCCACTCATCCCGCCGCCGCGCCACCTCCGCCAACCCCGCCAACGCCTCCATCGCCAGCGCCATTGCATTCCCCTCCAGCCATTTCTCCCGCGAAGCGTGGAACGCATGAGCCGCCTGCCCCAGCTCCCCCTGCGTCAAAAACAGATAGCCCAGATGGAGCCAAGCATAGGCAATGGCATCCAACCCCTGGCACTGCTCCCCCAGCCGCAGCGCCTCGCGCCCAAAATATTCCGCCGCATCCAAATCCCCCATTTTGCGGCTGACGGTGCAAAGGTTGTGAAGCGTGTGGCTCTCCTGATGCAGGTCGCCTAGCTGGCGGCACAGATTGCGCGATGCCAAATGCCGCTCCCGTGCCGTTGCCAAGTTGCCCAATGCCGCCTCAATAAACCCCAGCCCATTGACCAGCCGCGCCTCGACATGACGGTCGCCACCGGCTTGGGCGGCGGTGAGGGCTTCGGTGAAGTAGAAACGGCCGTTCACATAATCATACTTTTCCGCCGCCCAAATCCCCAACAACAGCAAAATCCCCTGTTCCCCCTCCCGGTTGCCAAGCTGCCGATGCAGCACCAACGCCTGCTCACTGTACGCTTTGGATAGTTCCTGCTGCCCCAGGTTCCGAAATAAGCGGCTCAACCCATCCAAAACCGACGCTTGCAGCGCATAATCGCCAGTTGCTTGTGCCAACACCAAGGCTTGCTCCAGCCGCTGCTGGGCAACGGCCGTTTGTCCCAACTGCAGCAACACCCGGCTAATCTGCACATAGGCCGCCGCTTCCAGCCCCTTATCCCCCAGTGCAACCGCCAACGCCTGCGCCTGCTCCGCCGCCACCAGCGACGGCGGGTAGGTGCTGCGCCGCATTTGCATTCCCGAAAGCTCCAGCAGCAAGCGGGGGCGCAGATCAGTTGGCAGAACGGGTGCCTGTAACGCCAGCCCCATCATCTGCTCCCCTTCCTGGCTCAGCCCCGACAGGGCGTAAAAGTGCGCCAGCGGCTCCAAAGCAGCGGCCAGATCGGCAAAACGGCCGTTTTCCACCCCCCACCGCCACGCCGCCCGCACATTATCCAGCTCCAACGGAATGGCTGCGCCCGCCTCCGCCAGCCAGTTTAGGAAATAATGGCTGTGGTTCGCCGGCACCGGGTCGCCGGGCAACAGTTCCGCCAGGGCAAACTGGCGCAGCAGTTCGTGCATGTCATAGCGCCCCGTGCCAACCGCCCGAATCAGCGATTTGTAGCGCAGGCGCGTTAGCACCAATGGCGTGGCCTCGGCCACCGCCCGCGCCGCCGCCAGGGAAAAGCCCCCCTGAAACAGCGCCAATCGTGCCAGGGTGCGCTGCTCAACGGCCGTTAACAATTGCCACGAATGAGTAAACACCAGCCGCATACTGCGATGGTGCGGTGCCACATCCCGCAGCGTCGTTTCCAGCATGTCCAAATTGCCCGCCACGCTGCTTGCCAATTCCGCCAGCGGAAAATCACGCACCCACGTTGCCACCAGCTCCAACGCCAGCGGCAGCCCATCCACCAGTCGGCAAATTGCCACCACATCGGCCGCGTTGTCGCTGTTTAGCTTAAACGCCTTGTCCAACCGATAGGCGCGGTCGCAGAAAAGGCGCACGGCGGCATACTGCCCGGCATTGCCCAGCTCGGCCGCCGTTGGCACGGGCAAACCACCCAGCCGAAACAAATCCTCGGCCTGGCTGTTCAGCCGTTCACGTGAGGTAACCAGCAGGGTCAGGCGGGGGGCGTGGCGCAGCCATTCGAGCAGGATGTCTGCCCCGTTGATCAAATGCTCCAGGTTGTCAATGACGAGCAGCATGTGGCGCGGCTGGAGGTGGGTTAGCAGTTGGGTTTGCAGAGCGGCTTCGCTGGTAAAGTGGAAGCCGATGGCCTCGGCAACGGCCGTTA
>JAGQGA010001049.1 GCA_020432595.1 Anaerolineales bacterium
GTTTCTCCCGGCTCCAAAAAGCGCAGCACTTGCTCCCGCCCGGCAGGCGAGATTTTGGTGGCTTTGAGCCAGCCGTATTGCAGCAGGTAAAGGCCAGATTGGGCTTGCCCTTCCAGCACCACCAGCTCGCCCGCTTCATATTCGCGCCAAACGGCCGTTTGCAGCAATGGCTCCAGCAGCGATTCCGTAGCCCCGGCAAAAAACGAATGCGCCTGTAGTTGTTCAAACAGTTGTTCAGTTGTTGGTCTTGCCATGCCGCCATTGTATCTCAAATCATTCGGTTCTCGTGCGGTTGAAAAATTTGCTCGTGGTGCGTGGTGCGTGCTTCTACGCACCACGCACCACGTAAAAAGCATAGAGCCTGAAAATCAAAGATTCAAAGGATGGTCTATTTTACCGGGATGGCTTGCAAAACGGCCGTTGCCACCCGCATTCCCCCCAGCGTCACTGCTGCCGTGGATTGCCCAGGAAAAACCGAGTCGCCGACCAGCCAAAGGTTGGGAATGCCGGTGCTGGGGCCGCGTCCGTTAAAAAGCGATGTTTGGGCGAAGCCGCCAACCATGCCGCCAGGACGGCGGGTGTAAAATTGGAAGGTGACGGGCGTGCCCGGTTTGCACAGCACCGCTGCTTGTGACAGCCCCG
>JAGQGA010001050.1 GCA_020432595.1 Anaerolineales bacterium
AGCGTCAGCGGTATGATGCTCATGGCGCAAGCCAATGACCTCATCATCGTGTTCCTTGCGCTCGAACTGTTATCCATTCCGCTTTACGTTCTTTCTGCCATTTCCCGCAAGTTGACATCAGAAGAATCTGGCGTGAAATACTTCCTGCTCGGCGCATTTGCCAGCGGATTTGTGGTCTACGGAACGGCTCTGATCTTCGGCGCGACAGGTTCCACCAATTTAGCTGCGATCTTCGCCCAAGCCGCCGCAGGCGTGACCTCAGGCTTGCTCCTCACCATTGGGGCAGCTCTTCTTCTGGTGGGTTTTGGTTTCAAAGTCGCCGCCGCCCCCTTCCACATGTGGACACCCGATGTGTATCAGGGCGCGCCGACATCTGTCACAGCTTTCATGGCAGCCGGTGCAAAGATCGCTGGCTTTGTAGCCCTGTTCCGTGTTTTTGCCACTGCCTTCCCCTCCCTTGCCCCCGAATTGACAACCATCCTCTGGGCGCTCTCCGCAGTGACCATGATCCTCGGCAACCTCACCGCCATTTCCCAGACGAATATCAAACGCATGTTGGCATACTCTGCCATTGCACATGCGGGTTACATTCTGATGGCATTCGTCCCATACGGAAATGCCAAAGTTGCCCCAACTGCAATC
>JAGQGA010001051.1 GCA_020432595.1 Anaerolineales bacterium
CAGGGTGCGGCCCAGCCCCCAGCAGCCGATGGCGCAGCGGCTCGGCCAAATGCGGCTCCAGCAGCAGATCCGTAAGCTGGCGCAGCAGCACCTGGTAAACCGCGCCGCCCACGCTTTCCGCCCCCAGCCAACCATCCCACGCCTGCAAAAGCTGGTGGGCAAGCTGCGCTTCAGGCGTGTCGGGGGTATGGTTGGCGAGCAGTTGGGCGAATTTTTGCCCCGGCAGCGAGTGAAAATCGAGGTGGAGGCAGGCGCAGTCAGCGGGAGAAACGGCCGTTGGATTTGGTGCCTTTTTTTCTGCTTTGATCCGCGAAAATCCGCCTTGATCCGCGTCATCCGCGTTTCCATTCCGCATTTCCCCCTTTAACACCGCCTCAATTCGCCGCGCCCGAAACCCGGTGCGCCATGTTTTGCCCAAAAAGCAGGGAAAATCATCGGCCACAATCTTGTTGTTGGCCGAAACAATCAGCCCGCTTTTTGGATTCAGCGCGTGGGGCATTTGCTCAAACGGCACCGCGCCAACCCATTCATGCGTGGCCGCCCAACCCGGCGCGGGCAGCAGCCCATCCCCCTGCGTCCGCAGCGGAACCCGCCCCGACAAATAATGGCCGATATTGCCCTGCTGGTCGGCGTAAAGGAAA
>JAGQGA010001052.1 GCA_020432595.1 Anaerolineales bacterium
AAAAATCACGACCCCCGCTTCGAGTTCGCCAATGAGTGCTTTGATCTCCTCCACTTTGCCGGGGCCAATGTAGGTGGAGATGTTGATTTTGTCCAGCCGCTGCATCGTCTGCCCCACGACTTCCAGCCCGGCGGTGGTTGCCAACCGCGCCAGTTCGTCAAGGCTGTCCTCAACGGGCAACAACGGCCGTTCCTGCTTCAACTCTGCCCCCACCAAAAACGCCCGCTCCTGCGGTGCCTTAATTTGATGTGTTTTCGTAATAAAAAACCTCCGATCCAGTAATCAGTTATCAGTTATCAGTTATCAGTAGCCTGGTCTAACCGATTACCGATTACTGATTACCGATTATTGATTACCGTCGCTACTGCAGCCCCATCACTTCCATCTCACGGGGGTGCTCAACGGCATACTCATAGACAATGGTCTTCGTTTCCTTCGCCGCCAACGACAGCCGCCATTCTAACATATTTAGCTCGGTTTGCTCGGTAACGGCTGGTGAAACTTGCTCTAGCTTAATTTTTATCTCTTCATGGCGCGACACCGGGATTTGGTCTTGGACGACGACAGTAACGGCCGTTTCCAGCAAATTCTCCAGCACAACCTTATAGCCATAGCGCAGCCGCCGCTTGTCGCTCATAAAC
>JAGQGA010001053.1 GCA_020432595.1 Anaerolineales bacterium
AGGGAGAGGAATTGTTCTTATTTTCGACATGGTATCGTACCCCTTCTTTCTCTAGGATGCTGTCCCTGATTTTACAGGTGCAAACAGGTACAGAAATTCAGTTATGATATTTTTTACCCCGTGTATAATGACAGGTCCTGATGATAAGGCAAAGAATTTTCTCACGCTATCTGTAAAGGAGATGCACTATGCACACTGCACCGGACTGGGCATTTGAACTACAACAACTTCACTTCTGGACATTCTTTTGGCGGCTCACCTTAGCTGCTACTTTAGGCGGTATCGTTGGCTTGGAACGGGAACTGAGCGGCCATCCCGCCGGGCTGCGCACCAATATTCTCATTGCCACCAGCTCTTGTCTTTTTACACTTTTATCAATTAATGCCTTTCCCCTGGTGGGTTCTGCTAAAGATACGGCCCGCATTGCCGCTCAAATCGTGACTGGTGTGGTTTTTCTTGGTGCAGGTACAGTCATTCATACCAAAGGGGCTGTGTATGGCTTGACGACCGCCGCTACCGTTTGGATGGTAGCGGCGGTAGGGATGGCTGTAGCTACAGACCTGTATCTGAGTGGCATTGTCACCACGATGATGACCACTGGGGTTTTAGCTTTACTCGCCCCTTTAAGCAAGCGGCTGGCA
>JAGQGA010001054.1 GCA_020432595.1 Anaerolineales bacterium
GACGAAGTGCAGCAGTGGCTCCACCAGCTTGTGGGAATGGGGCTGTTTTCTGGCTATGTTAACTGGGATGAAGGGATGCTTTATTCCGAACAGGCCAACAGCCTGCGCGAATTGACCCACTGCAAGCAGTGCAACGGTGAATTGGAACTGGCTGGGAAAGGGGTCATTCGCTGCCCCTACTGCGGCACAGAATATTTTCTGTAGGGGTGCATCGCATACGCCCGTTCACTAAAAAATGGGACGCAGATTTACCTGATAAACCTGATAATAAAAATCAGGCAAATGTTGTTTCACAACTGCTTCGCGTACAGGCAAATCTGCGTCCTATTGCCACAGGGCGTATGCAATACGCCCCTACTCGTAATATCCCAGCAAATGCCGGCCGATCACCATCCGTAAAATCTCGCTCGTTCCTTCGCCAATAGACATCAGCCGCGTGTCGCGGTACATTCGCTCCACCTCAAACTCACGGCTATAGCCAAAGCCGCCGTGAATTTGGATGGCGTTGCGCGTCACCCGTTCGCTCATCTCCGTCGCCATCAGCTTTGCCATGCCCGCCTCTTTGGCATAAGACAACCCCTGATCCTTGCGCCACGCCGCCCAATACAACATCAGCCGCGATGCTTGAATCTCCGTTGCCA
>JAGQGA010001055.1 GCA_020432595.1 Anaerolineales bacterium
TTATCGGTTGGGCGTACCTGAACGGGACTTTTAGGTGCAGTTTTAGCAACCGCCTCGGCAAACTCGGTGCCAGTTTGATACCGTTTATCCCTGTCTTTCGCCATGGCCTTATCAATCACTTTTTGCCACGAGCGAGAAATGCGGGCATTAAAGCTGGTGAGCTTGGGAATTGGCTCCAGCACGTGCTGCATGGCTGTTTGCATGGCTGTGTCAGCGTGGTAGGGAATATCACCCGCCAAGAGTTCAAACAGCACAACCCCCAACGAATAAAAATCGCTGCGTCCATCGAGCGTGGTCTTGCTGCTGACCTGTTCGGGACTCATGTAGGCGGGGGTGCCAATGACCCCCTCGCCTGTCATGGTGGCCGTGGATTCGGCCAGCTTCACCACGCCAAAATCGGCCAGATAGGCCTGGTCATATTGGTCAAAGAGAATGTTTTCTGGCTTGATGTCGCGGTGAACCACCCCATTTTGGTGGGCAGCGTCAAGGGCGGAGCAGATGCGGGCAATAACGACCTGAATTTCGCCGCTGGAAAGGGGGGCTTTGGCAACACGGGTTGCTAAACTCCCCCCTTCCATCAAGCGCATGACAATGTAAAGATGTTTGTCCGTCTGCCCAATGTCGTAGATGGGAACGATGG
>JAGQGA010001056.1 GCA_020432595.1 Anaerolineales bacterium
GGGAGATTAACGGCCGTTTGCCCATCCCCTTCACGCTTCCCACCACCTGCGTATCTACCAGCAGCAGCCGCTCCACCCGCCGTCGCCGCCAATTCTCCGGCCGCAGCAGCCCAAACGCGCCGCCATAGAGCAACAAAAATTGCTCGACGTTGTGGTTTAGCTGGCGCGGCAGTAGGGCAGTGGCTTCCGGGTAAAGCCGTTTGGCCGCCGCCAGCGAAGCAATGGCATCAAAATCGGCGTTTTCGTGGGTGAGGATGAGCAGCATGGGGAAATTATACACCGTTTCGCCTCAAAGTTTTTAAGGGACACGGAAGGACACGGAATTACACGGAACTTTTCACTGTGTCCTTTCGCGTTCTTCCGTGCCCAAAAAACGGCCGTTTTCCCCCACCAACTCATAAAACCACAGATAAACACGGATGCACACAGATTTTTATCCGTGTTTATCTGCGTTCATCTGTGGTTGAAGAAATGGCCGTGTGAAAAAGTCATAAAAGCTGTGGTTTAGTCGTGACAGGTAATGTCACATGGGGATAAACGGCCGTTGACACAATAGAACATGCGTGCTAATATTTCATCAATGCGAACAACTATTCTGAATTATACCAGAACACAGTTTCACACTCAAACATCTTATCCA
>JAGQGA010001057.1 GCA_020432595.1 Anaerolineales bacterium
CATCACCAACGGTTCGCAGCAAGCCATCGATCTGGTCAATCGCGTGCTGCTCGACGAGGGCGAAGCCGCATGGACGGAGGAGCCGGGATACAGCGGATTCAAGGAATCTGTTGCGTCGCTCGGCGGTCGGTTGATTCCCGTCAAAGTGGACGAAAAAGGGCTGTGCACCACCACCGGAAACGCTGCCGATCCGGCGGCGCGGCTGGCGTATGTGACGCCTTCGCACCAATATCCGCTCGGCGTAACGATGACTCTTTCGCGGCGCATCCAGTTGCTCGACTGGGCGGCGAAATCCCGCGCATGGATTTTGGAAGACGATTACGACAGCGAATATCGCTACACCGGTCACCCGATTTCCTCGCTGCAGGGGCTGGATCGCAACGGCTGCGTCATTTACATGGGCACGTTCAGCAAGGTGCTGTTTCCGGGGTTGGGATTGGGTTATCTGGTGGTGCCGCATTCGCTTGTGGATGCGTTTGTCTCAGCGCGATCGCTCAGTGAGCGGCAGGGCAGCGTGATCACGCAAGCGACGCTGGCGGCGTTCATCGAGGAAGGGCATTTTGCCCGGCACATTCGCCAGATGCGCATGTTGTATCACGAGCGGCGGGAAATGTTGCTGGCTGCGCTGGATCGCGATTTG
>JAGQGA010001058.1 GCA_020432595.1 Anaerolineales bacterium
GAGGCGCTGCGCAAGAGCGGCAGCAAGCCAGACGGCGCTCCCTATTCCCGTAGCGACATCGACTTCCTCAACATGATCCTGATCAAGCCCTCCGGCCACCGCGAGATGCTGGAGCGGCTGGGTCTGAGCGAGGAGCAGTCGGTCTATCTGGGTGAGATCGGTCACACCGGCGAGCAGGACGCGATGTTCAGTATCCGCGAGGGGCTGGCCGCCGGCCGGCTCAAGGACGGTGACCTGATGGCCATCGTCGCGGCCGGCATTGGTTACGTCTGGGCGGCAGGCGTGGTGCAGTGGGGCGAGGCGGAAGGTGACCAGTAATCAGTAACCAGTAATCAGTGATCAGTTGCTGGAATACGAGTCATGGCGTTCCGATATCGATTACCGATCACTGATCTCCAGTCGTACGACAGGCAGACGAAAACACAAGGAGAAACAGGAAATGCGACTCGACGGCAAAGTAGCTCTCATCACCGGCGGAGCGGCCGGTATTGGCAAGGCGACGGCGCAGCGCTTTCAGGAAGAGGGCGCGACGGTTGTCATCTGTGACGTCAACGAGGAAGCGGGCGAGGCGGTCGCGCGCGAGTTGAACCTGGCGGCTTTCTACATGGTCAATGTGGCCGACCGGCAGGATGTGCAGCGC
>JAGQGA010000105.1 GCA_020432595.1 Anaerolineales bacterium
CAAGCCGGTGTTGGCAAGCTGGATTGGCGGGGAGGAGGTGGCCGAGGGGAAGCGGATTTTAAACGAGGGCAACATCCCCACCTTTGATTTCCCCGACACCGCCGTGCGAATATTTACCTATATGTGGCGGTTTCACCGGCGGCTGCAAAGTTTGTATGAAACGCCGACGCTGCCCGCCTGGACGGCCGAGGATGAATCGCGCCACGAAACGGCGGCGCAGTTGATTGACGACATTCGGCAAGCGGGTCGGACGCTGCTGACGGAGTATGAGTCAAAGCAGGTTTTGGCGGCGTATGGGATTCCGACGGTGCCGACGCTGGTGGCAGAAACGGCAGAAACGGCCGTTGCTCGCGCCGAAGAGATAGGCTACCCCGTTGTTCTCAAGCTTAACTCCCAAACCATCACCCACAAATCCGACGTGGGCGGGGTGCGGCTTGATTTGGCGACTGCCGATGAGGTGTACCACGCCTTTGCGATGATGCAGCAGACCGTAACCGCCAAACACAGCCCAGCCGACTTTTTGGGGGTGACGGTGCAGCCGATGTTTAATTTGAAGGAGGGGTTTGAGCTGATTGTGGGCAGCAGCCCTGATGCTCGCTTTGGCCCAGTGCTGCTGTTTGGTTCTGGCGGTTCGCTGGTGGAGGTGTATAAAGACCGGGCGCTGGGGCTGCCGCCGCTGACGACGACGCTGGCGCGGCGGATGATGGAGCGGACGCTGATTTATGGGGCGCTGCACGGGGTGCGGGGTCGGGCGGCGGTGGATGTGGCGGCATTGGAGACGCTGCTGGTGCGCTTTAGCCAGCTTGTGGTGGAGCAGCGGTGGATTAAGGAGATTGAGATTAACCCGCTGTTTGCCCTGGGTGATTCGCTGGCGGCACTGGATGCGCGGGTGGTGCTGTATGACCGGGCGGTGACGGAAGTGGAGTTGCCTAAGTTGGCGATTCGGCCGTATCCTTCGCAGTATGAACGGCCGTTTACCAACAAACGCGGCCAAACCTTCCTCATCCGCCCCATTCGCCCCGAAGATGAACCCAAAATGGTGGAATTCCACGCCCATCTTTCCGAAGAAAGCGTCTACCTGCGTTACTTCCGCGTTTTTCCGCTGGCGCAGCGGGTAGACCACGACCGGCTGGCCCCTGTGGTCTTTGTGGATTACGACCGCACCATTGCCCTGGTGGTAGAGTGGGAGAACCCGGAAACGGGCGAGGTCGAGCTTGTGGGGGCGGGGCGGCTGGCGCGGGGGGCGGTGCTGGAAGAGGCCGAATTTGCCCTGCTGGTGCGCGACGATTTTCACGGGCATGGATTGGGGACGGAGATGTTGGCACGGCTGCTGGAGTTCGGCCGAAAGGAAGGGATCAAGCGGGTCATTGCCTACATGCTCCACACCAACACCGGGATGATCAACGTCAGCAAGCGGCTCGGCTTTACCTTTAAAACCGAAGATGATGTGCTGAAAGCAGAGCTTGAACTCGATATGGTATAATAGGACGATGTAGTGTTGATAGAAAATATTCCAAAAGGTGAATTTGTATGACATCAATAACCATAGCCCTACCAAATGATCTGATGACCAAACTTGAGCGTTTAGCGAAACGTCATCACCTGACAACGGAAGAGCTAGTGCGAGCCAGCGTAGAAGAGTTGGTAGCGACTCCCGAAGATGCTTGTCAAGATGTGCTTGACTATGTTTTGCAAAAGAACCAGGAACTTTACAAAAGGTTAGCAGCATAGTGGTTACGTTCGGCCGTTGTTGTGCGAGAATAGATACCAATGAAGGGTACAATGATATGGTTGGCGAGGAGCATGGTTTAACAGTTCCCTTTCCCGATCCGCTGCGGGGAAGCGATGTGGGGACGTTTACCGAGCGGACGATGTGGGAGCGGATTCCGGGGATTGCGCGGCGGGTTGTGGCCGAAAGTGATTTTGTGCCGGAGATAAAGGGGCGGCTAACCGCGCTGGCCGAGGAGATTCCGCTGGGGAAAATACGGCCGTTTTTTCCTCCCACCTCCTCATCCATCCCACCCGACTTTGCCGACTGGCAAGCCTATGCCGCCCCCTACCTTGGCGAAACGTGGCTCACTGTTCCTTGGTTTTTTGCCGAAACCTACTTTTTCCGCCGCGTGCTGGAAGCCACCGATTATTTTGCCAACGGCATTGACCCGTATGCCTACCAAAAGCGGCGTGGATTGGAGACGACGTTGGCAAGCTGGCGCAAACGGCCGTTTCCCACCACCCGGCCCGACCTCCTCCTGCTTGACCTGTGGGGCAACCAAATGGACATGGGGCTGTGGTCGGTAGACGATGCGGCGCGGCCAGAGCATGGGGAGGCGGCGCAGTTGGCGCATTTGCTGGTGGATGACCGAACGGCCGTTTGCCACCACCTGCAATCCCAGCCGCCCGACCATATCATCTTTGTCAACGACAACGTAGGGGCAGAGCTGCTGGCTGATTTGCTGCTGGCCGATTGGCTGTTGGGGTCAGAAACGGCCGTTTCCCTTACCTTTCACCTCAAACCCCACCCCACCTTTGTCTCCGACGCTACCATTGCCGACGTAGAAACCACCGTCGCCCAATTGTGCCAGGAGACCGATTTACCCTTGCAGCAGTTGGGCGAGCGGTTGCAGAAGCGGTTGGCGGTGGGGCAACTGCGTCTTGCTACCCATCCCTTTTGGGTTTCACCGCTGCCGTGGTGGCAAATGCCGGCAACGCTGGCCGATGAACTGGCGCAGGCGCGGTTGGTCATCAGCAAGGGAGATGCTAACTACCGCCGTCTGCTGGGCGACCGCCATTGGCCTTACACCACCCCTTTTGCTGATGTCGTGGGCTATTTTCCCGCCCCGCTGCTGGCACTTCGCACCCTCAAATCCGAGCAAATGCTGGGATTATCGGCAGTGCGGCTGGCCGATTTGCAGGCCAACCACCCCAACTGGCTGGTCAACGGTGAATGGGGCGTGGCGCAGTGGGCAATGGGCGTGAAGAGGGCGTGAAAAGTGGTTGCCTGACGGCTAAATTGGTACGCGCTTCTTAGCCGCTACTTCCTACCTTAGGACGGGGGAACTATAGAGAAAACGGCTCGAATCCTCCATACTGCATTCATCACACAACCCCAGGCAATGGCTTCCCCAACGGGGCAGCGTGCAAAAATTCTGGTAGCGGGTGTCTTGTCTCCCGCACAGTGGGGCAAACGGCCGTTATTTATTCCCCATTATTTTGATTATTGCTTAGCCGTTTGCCCCACGATGGATTTGTAGAGCCAAAGAACCGCCAATCGTTCTCATAACGGATTCACATCCCCAACCGCCGAGACACCCGACAAGACACCCGCTACCTTTCCAAAACTCCCCCCGACGACTACAATTGGCACAATGTGACAAGAGACAACATGGGCAACAGCCCACCATGAAGCATGAAAATAGGACGCAGATTTTCCTGATTAAACTGATGTCACACGGCGGCCGCTTCGCGTACAGGAAAATCAGGTGAATCAGCGTCCTATTTTCAGGACAGATAAAGTTGCCATTGCGAGGTGCCATGTTAACCAAAACCGCCTATCTGGCCTATGTTCAATGTCCCAAAGCGTTTTGGCTTGATGCCCATCAGCCAGAACTGGCCGCGCCGCCCGACCCCGCTGCCCAGCGGCGTTTGCAAGCGGGTAACGAAATTGACCGACTGGCACGGGCGCAATTTCCTGCCGGGGTAGGGGTTGCTTATCGCCCGCACCCCACCGACATGGTGCCGCTGACGCAACAGGTGCTGGCCGAAGGGGCAACGACGCTGTTTCAAGCCACGTTTGCACCGGATGATTTGCTGGTGAAGGTGGATGTGCTGACACAAACGGCCGTTGGTTGGCACCTCATCGAAGTCAAATCCACCACCTCGGTCAAGGATGAACACCTACCCGATCTCGCCTTTCAGCTTTATGTAGTGGAACAGGCCGGGTTGCCGGTGGCACAGGCCAGTATCATGCACCTCAATAAGGAATGCCGTTATCCCGACCTGGGCAACCTGTTTACCATAACCGATTGTACCGAGGCGGCGCGGGCACTGCTGCCGACGGTGGCTGAGGATGTAGTGGTGATGCGGCAGCAAACGGCCGTTTCCGTTCCCCCTCCCGCTGCCCTTGGCCGCCACTGCACCAAACCATACGATTGCGCCTTTCACAGCTACTGCTGGCAGGGGGTGGATGGGCTAACCATCCACGACATCCCGCGTCTGAATCCCAGCAAAACGGCGCAGCTCCAAACCGCCGGGGCACTCTACCTGGCCGACATTGCTCCCGATTTTCCGCTCACGGCGACCCAACGCCACTTTGTCAATTTTATTGTGCAGCAAGAAGTCGCCATTGACCAGGCGGCCATTCAGGCCGAATTGGCGCGGCTGGCATACCCGCTTTTCTTTTTTGATTTTGAAACCATTGATGATCCCGTGCCACGCTTTGCTGGCTGCCGGCCGTATCAGCAGGTGCCGTTTCAATATAGCTGTCATGTGTTGGAGGAAAACGGCCGTTTAACCCACTACGACTTTCTCCACACCGACAGGGACGACCCGCGCCCTGCGCTGGTTGAAGCCTTGCTGCACCACATTGGCGAACGTGGTCATATCGTTGCCTACTACGCCCCCTTTGAGCGCGGCGTGCTGCGCGATCTCGCCGCAGCGTTTCCCCACCACGCCCACCAACTGCTGGGCATGGCAGATCGGCTATGGGATCAGCTCGATATTTTCCAAAAACATTACCGCCACCACCGCTTTGGCAAATCCAACTCCCTCAAATCGGTGCTGCCCGTTGTCACAGACCTGCGGTATGACGATCTGGACGTGCGGAATGGCACCCAGGCGCAGGTGGCGTGGCAGCAAGCCATCACCACGACCGATCCCCATGAAAAAGCCCGACTTACCCAAAACCTGCGTCAATATTGCCATTTAGATACGCTGGCGATGGTGGAAATCCACGCCCATTTACGCAGACTTTAGAGCCAACCGGAGGCACACGCGACCATGAACCAAGTAATTCCGCAAACGATGACGGCTGCCGTGCTGACCGGGCATGGTGGCTTCGACAAATTAGAACTCCATCACGATTGGCCTGTCCCACGGCCACAGCCGGGAGAACTGCTAATCAAAGTCACGGCCTGTGGCATCAACAATACCGACATCAACACCCGCATTGGTTGGTACAATGATGCCGTATCGGGCGACACCATCAGCGGCGGTGTCGCCGGGTTCTCCACCGTTGCCGACGGCGCAGCGGGCGGTTGGGGCGATCAAGGCATTCATTTTCCTCGCATTCAAGGAGCCGACATTGTTGGCACAGTAGCCGCCCTGGGCGAAGAGGTTGCCGACGATTGGCTGGGGCAGCGTGTGCTATCTGACAACTGGCTGCGCGATTGGTCAGAGCCGATGAACCGGGAGAAGTGTGGCTATGTCGGCAGCGAGTGCGACGGGGGTTTTGCCCAATATGTGGCACTGCCCGTTACCAATGTAGGGCGCATTCAATCGGCTTGGTCTGATGCTGAACTGGCAACGTTGAGTTGCGCCTACACCACGGCCGAAAACATGCTGGAACGGGCGCGGGTTTCATCTGCCGACACCGTTCTGGTCACGGGGGCATCGGGTGGGGTTGGCTCGGCTTTGGTGCAGCTTGTCAAGCGGCGCGGGGCCAGGGTGGTGGCTCTGACCAGTGCAAGCAAGGCGGAGTCGGTGTTGGCAATTGGGGCTGACGCGGTTATTCGGCGCGGGGTTGATGCGTGGACGGCCGTTTTACAAAACGCTTTTGGGGTAGACAAAGTGACAGTAATAGCCGATGTCGTGGGGCAGCCACTTTTCCATGATGCCATGCGCGTGTTGGCGCGGGGTGGGCGTTACGTCACTTCCGGGGCAATTGGCGGCAAGAAGGTTGAAATTGACCTCAGCCACCTGTATTTGTTCGACTGGGAGCTAATTGGTTCAACCGTGACCTGGCCGCACGTATTCCCAAACCTGCTGCGCTATGTGGAGAACAATGAGATTCGGCCCCTACTGGCGGCCACCTATCCCCTGGAACAGATTCACGACGCGCAAAAAGCCTTTCTCGCTAAAGAACATGTTGGCAAGCTCGTTGTGCTGCTGCCGTAGTAAGGGCAAAAAGTTCAACTTCTCTGAAGAAGTTGAACTTTTCACACTATAGGCAAGAGCGATTGGAGATTGATAATTCTCCAATCTCCAATCTCTAATCTCCACTACTCATTTGTCATACCGAGCATCATTCGCCTGTGGAGCCGTTAGCGTAATCGTGGTCATGCTATTGGCCGAAGGGTCGTAGCTATAGGATTCATGGCTGATGCCGGTAACTGTCCAGGTGACGCTGCTGTTGCGTAGCGATTGCTTGCTGATCGTACACTGGCCGCTGCCGTCAGTCACACAGCTATCGCTGCCGCTGGCTCCATCGCTCCAGCTACCGGCAACAGCGGCGTCGCGCACGGGCTGTCCATTGGCATCAGCCACGGTAATCGTGATAGTCGCATCCCAGCGGTTGCGGCTGCCTGGGGCAACACTGCCGGTCAGGCTGCTGACATGCACCGTGCCGCCAGAGGGGATGGGGGTGTTGGTAGGGGTGGGGGCTACCGTCGTTGCCGTGGGCGTTGGCGCACTGCCGCATTCGCCAGCCACTTCCAGCTTGATGAAATCGGCGTACAAATTGCCCTTGCTGCCGCCTTGTTCAATGGTGACACGCGCTTGCGTTGTGCCAGAGGGGGCGGTGCGGCTGAACGCATAGTTGGTGTAAGCCCCGTCCCGGTTGAGGGCTACCGAAGTGCTGTCCAAGACGCTGCCGCTGCCGTTGAGGAATTCAATGCTGAGGCTGATGGGGGAGGGGTTGCCAGAGGCTTTGAACCAGCCGCTAACGGTGTAGCTGGTGCCGGCCGTGGCAGGGGTGGTTTGGAAAAGGGAGGCGGGTCGCCGGCCGAGCATCACGGCGGCAACACCATCATAAGCATCATTAACAGGGCTGACGCTGCTATTAACGGTCCAGCCATTGGTACCGTTTTCAAAACTGTCGTTTTGCAGCAGGTTGCAGCTTGGGGCAACGGCCGTTACGGTGGGCGCAGGTGTGTTAGTAGCCGTAGGGCCAGGGGTATTGGTCGCTGTTGGCTGCGGTGTATTGGTGGCTGTCGGTACGGGGGTGTTCGTGGCCGTTGGCTGGGGTGTATTGGTGGCGGTGGGCGGAACGGCCGTTCCGGTGGGCAGCACAAACAACGAGATAGATTCGGCCGGCAGGTAGGCACTCAGCGTGTTGCCACTAACACTGACGTTACCATCACGGACAATGGCGTTTAGGTTGGCACTGCTGTAGCGGTAAACCTCAGCTTGCCCATTGCTGCTAAAGTTGTTGAGCGACACGGGGGAGGTAACAGCACTTTTTGTTTTGTTGATGATAATCAGCATGAGCGTGCCGTCGCTGCTGCGAACCGAGCCGTAGATAGCAACTTTGCTCTGGTCGTTGCTGTTGGCATAGATGCTGGTGTCCCCAAAACGGCCGTTGTTGCCGTCATAGTTCAAATACATGCGGAACGCATAGGCACCTGGTTGATTGGCGGCCGGCGGATCCCAAATCGTCGCTAAATCAACCCCTTCACGACCAAAAATGCCCAGCACTTCGGCCTGCGTCAACGCGCCATTCATATGCTCCAATCCGCCCCAGTTATATTCAGTAATTGCCAGCTTGGTGCCAGGATAATAGCTGTCAATCCACTCCTGCATCCGGGGAATCAGGTATACAGGTTCATTAATCCAGCTTTCATCCACATAGGCCGCATCCCACAGGGCGCGGGTCGAACGCAGCCGTAGCTCTTGCGTTGCGCTCACACCCGCTTGCTGCAACGCCACCCCACTTTGCTGCGGATAATAGTGAATGTCCAAATAATCCAGAATACGTACCCCATGTGCCTGCTCATATTGCTTCATTTGGGCAAGATACCAAGGCAGAAACGCTGTGCCGCCGTGGGCATTGCGGTCTGGCGCACCCAGCCACCAATCCCCATCAGCCGCTGAGTAGAAATAGGCCGACCAGCCCCACACCACCGGGCCAAGCGTTTTGGCACTGGGGTCGGCTGCTTTCACGGCCGCGCCATAGCGATAGGCCAAATCACGAATTTCGTCATAGCTCACCGGTGCGGGGTGCACGTCGCGGTGGGTGGCTGACCACAGCATTGGCTCATTGTCCAGGCTGTAATATTTCACGCCCCCTTGGCCGGCCGTGCCATATTGGCTAATCAAGTGTGCCATCCACGCTTGCACAAACGCTTCGTCAATGGCGATGCTGGTATCGGCCGGATCGTTGCCTGTGATCTTGCTGCCATTGCTCCGAATCCCGTTGCCGCAGTCGGGTGCCCACTGGTCGGTGGATTGCTGGCTGCCATATTTGGCAACGCTAAAGCCACAATCCTTGTTGCGGCTTTTGGGAGTCCAGCCAATCATGGGGATGGTCATCAGCGTTTCGCTGTTGGCCTGCTGGTTATCGGCCACAAAGCGGTCGCTGGATGTGCCATAGGGCAGGGTGGAGAGGTTGGCAACATCGTTGGCAATGTTTTCGTAATACCAGTCGTGGGCGCGGTTGCTCACGTCGATCTGCCAGTTGTAGCGGGTGGTGGCGTTGCCGCCCCAGCGGGCCACAGGAAGCTGAAGCTCACGCGCCAGCGCGGTGTTGGGGAAGTTCATGCCGTATATTTCGGGGCTAATGGGGTGCCGCCCCTCATTGGTGTTAATGGTGAGCGTTGGGCCGCTGCCAGGCACGCTGGTGGGGGCTGGGGTGGTGGTGGGGCTGCCGCTGTTAACCACGGCGATGCTGTCGAGATAAAAGACAGGCTGGCTGCCGTTGTTGGGGTTTTGGAAGACGAGGCCGAGCAGGCTGGTGGGGTTGCCCAGGTTGGCAAGTGGGATTTCATACAGCACCCACTGGTTGGGCGAGGCGGTGATATAGTAGTCGCCGCTCCATCCTTCGCTGCCATTGACGGTCTTAACCAGGATGGATTGGTTGCCGCTGCTGCCGCCGTGGAGCCAAAAGCGCAGGCTATCTAGGCCGCTGGTGCTCATGGGGCTGCTGGCGCGTAGATATAGGCCAGCCCAGGCGGCACTGTATTGCACCGAGAGGGAGTTGGCACCCTCTTTGACAGGGTTGGTGTTGCTAAAGTTGAGGTTGCTGTCCCATGACCAGTTTTGCCAGCCGCTGGTGAGGCTGTCAATGTAGACGTTTTGGTCTGGGGCTGCGCCCACAGACTGCATTTGGATTAAAAAGAGAAAAAGAATTGGGATGGTTACGGCTCCAACCCATAGCCATCGGCGGGTTTTGCAAGTGTATTGGTTTGTCATTGTCCTGTTCCTAAGCGTTCTATAATGTCCCTGGTTATGGCTAGTAACCGCTTGTTAGTTTAGATAGTTGAGGAGGGGGTAACTATAGGCTCTTTTGGCTGGGTCAAGGGTCATGGCAAATTGGTAGGGGGATGGTGGGGGGAGAAACGGCCGTTTGCAGTCCAATATTCAGACACTGTTTAGCCAGTTTAGAAAATTTTCAGATTACCCAAATACGGTCAACTTTGTTATGATAAATAGAGGAACGGCCACGGTAAAAATGTTACCGTGACCGTTTTTATTATGAGAATCAGATGAGAGAAAGGGTTTTGAACTGTAATCTACTTAACAAAAACGCTTTCCAAAAGACAGTTTATGAGTGACGAATTAGCCCCATTAACCCCCAAAATGCTGCGGGAAGAGATTAGTGCCCGGCGCACCTTTGCCATCATTTCCCACCCAGATGCAGGAAAAACAACCTTAACCGAAAAGCTGCTGCTCTATGGCAACGCCATCCACCTGGCCGGCAGCGTGCGGGCGCGGCGCAACCAGCGCAGTGCTACCTCTGACTGGATGGCGATGGAGCGTGAGCGCGGCATTTCCATTACCTCCACCGTGTTGCAATTCCCCTACAAAGGGCGAATGATCAACCTGCTGGACACGCCCGGCCACGCTGATTTTTCCGAAGACACCTATCGCACCCTGATGGCCGCCGATAGTGCGGTGATGGTGCTGGATGCGGCGCGGGGCGTGGAGCCGCAAACGCGCAAGCTGTTTGAGGTGTGCCGCGACCGGGGCATTCCAATTTTTACCTTTGTCAACAAGATGGATCGGCCGGCCGAAGACCCCTTGGCGCTCCTTGATGAAATTGAAGAGGTGCTGGGGATGCAGCCCGTGCCGATGAACTGGCCCATTGGCGAAGGCAACAGCTTTCAGGGCGTGTTTGACCGGCGCAGTGAGCAGGTCTATCTTTATGACCGCACCGTCCACAACCAGACCATCTCGCCCGAAACCATCACCACCCTCGACGACCCGCGCATTGAAGCGGGGCTGAGCGCCACCCAGTTTGAAGATTTGCACACCAACATCATGCTGCTGGATGAATTGGCGGCCTTTGACTTGGACACAGTGCTGCGCGGCGAGCAAACGCCCGTGTATTACGGCAGCGCTCTGACCAACTTTGGTGTACAGCTTTTTCTGGATGATTTTGTGGAATTTGCCCCCGGCCCCGATGCTTATCCCAGCGATGTGGGGGATATTGACCCGTATCAGCCAGAGTTCACGGGCTTTGTCTTTAAGATTCAGGCCAATATGAACCCGCGCCACCGAGACAGCGTCGCTTTTTTGCGGATTTGCAGCGGTCGCTTTGAGCGCAACACCACGGTCAAACATCCCCGTTCGGGCAAGGCGATCAAGCTGTCGCGCCCGTACAAATTTTTTGCCGAAAGCCGCGAGGTGGTGGATGAGGCGTTTGCTGGTGACATCATTGGGCTGCCCGGCAGCCGCTACTTTGGCATTGGCGATACCATCAGCGCGGGCAACGCCTTTAATTTTGCCCCCATTCCCCGCTTCCCGGCCGAACATTTTGCTCGGCTGATTAACCTAGATGTGAGCAAGCAGAAGCAGTTCCAGAAGGGGCTGGAGCAGTTGGCGACGGAAGGGGCGATGCAGGTGCTGTATGAGGCGGACGCACAGCGGCGCGACCCGATTTTGGCGGTGGTGGGGGTGCTGCAATTTGAGGTGGTGGAAGCGCGGCTGCTGGATGAATATGGGGTGACGACGCGGCGGGAAATGCTGCCGCACCAGCTTTCGCGCTGGGTAGAAGGGCCAGAGGCGCAAATTGAGCTGCTGCCGTGGCGCTATAGCATGATGAAAACGGTGGATGACAACGGCCGTTTAGTCGCCCTCTTCTCCTCCCCCCATGAGCTAAACTTTTACGCTGAGAAATACCCGGAGATTACGTTTCGGGGTATTGCATGATTTTGTGGGGGGTAGGGAGTGGAGTGTAGAGAGTACACCCCACTCCCCACTCCCTACTCCCCACCCTCTTCCAACACCACCATCAACTGCCGCGCCCGCATCTGCTCCCCTTCCTGCACCCAAACCTGGCTGACGGTTCCGGCAAAGGGGGCGGGGATGGCGTGTTCCATCTTCATCGCTTCCAAAATGAGCAGTGTTTGCCCGGCGGCCACCGTCTCACCAGCGGCCACGGCCAGGCGGCGAATGGAGCCAGGCATAGGGGCAAGGATGTTGCCGCTACCAGTTGTATCGCTGCGGGTGGGTGGTTGCTGCAGGCTGTCGCGGAAAACGGCCGTTTCTTCCCCCCACTGCACCCACAACTCCCCACCCTCGGTAAACGCATAGGCCAACGAGTCGTGCAGC
>JAGQGA010001059.1 GCA_020432595.1 Anaerolineales bacterium
ATCTTGCTATTGCTGCTGGGGGTGGACGAGGCAACGGTGCTGGCTGATTACAGTCTGAGCAACTACTTTTACCACGATTTTCGCCGCCTGCTGGCGGAAGACATTGAACAACTGCTGCGGTTTGGCTATGACCAGGCGCAGTTGGAGCCATTTTACGTGGCTGATCCAGCGATTTTGCTGCGAGCATTAGTCTATATTCGGCGTAATTATGGGTCAGTGGCGCGGTTTGTGATGGATGTGGCGGGGGTGCCGCCGGCCGTGCTGGCACGGCTGCGGGCGAATTTGTTGGTGTGACCAGGAATGGAGGTTAGAGATTCAAAATCTCCAATCTCTAATCTCCTTTCTACAAAAGGGAGCGCAGGTCGCTGTGCTGGGGGTTGACGGGGAACAAACGGCCGTTTCGATACAACTCGCCAAATCGCCCAATATCTAGTTTTTGCACGACGGTCGCCTGCGCTAGCTCCTGCGGCAAATAGCCGTGAAAGCGGCCTAGCTCCAGCAGCGGGGTCAGCCGCTTGCTCAGGTGGCGGGCTTCACGCTCCACAAGCTGCTCGTCCCAGGGGGGCAGGGCGGCCAGGGCAAAGGGAACGCGCAGGCAGAGGTCGTTTTGCGGGCGAATGTGGGGGGCGTTGAGGGAGG
>JAGQGA010001060.1 GCA_020432595.1 Anaerolineales bacterium
TTCTTGCGGCACCACGCCGATGGCTTGTTTGGCTGCCTGGGGGTCGGTGAGGAGAGAACGGCCGTTAACCACCACCTCCCCCGATGACGGCCGCAGCAGGGTACTCAACATCGAAATTGTCGTCGTCTTGCCCGCCCCGTTTGGCCCCAGCAGGCTAAAAATCTCGCCGCGCACCATGCAAAACGACACCCCCTGCACCGCCTCAAACTCACCAAACCGCTTCCGCAAATCTTTCACCGTCAAAATTGGTTCTGCCATCGTTTTACCTCAAATGGTTCTATAGAAGTTCATGGGGTTTGACGTGGTGCGTGGTGCGTGGTGCGTGCCGATGGCCTTTTTTACGCACCATGCACCAGCTTTGCCAACGCCATGAAATCCAACAGAACCCGCAAATTTAAAAGCACGCTCATCATACCATGCCTCTCAGGCCACCTCATGCCCCAAAGGTCATGACCTGGTCATGTTTTCACTGTGACCTGGCTTCTCAACGGCACGGTTTGTTGCGTTGGGGGTACGGATGTGTTAGAAGAAAGGGGGGATTTAGGGGAATTAACGGCCGTTTGTGCCGACTTTCACACGTATGTAGCGGGGTGGGGCGGGGTGAGGATTGAGGCTTAACGGCCGTTACGAATCGTCATC
>JAGQGA010001061.1 GCA_020432595.1 Anaerolineales bacterium
GAGCAGCTTGGCCGCCTCGGCGGCACGCCATATGAGTTGGCCGATCTCACTGCCGAGGTGAGTGGGCGCCCCTTTGCGCCCAGCTCGCTGCTCAACCAGCTTCGCCGCCAGGCCGTGGCGCAGCTTCAGGACTTGCAGGAAGCGCGCGCCATCACCGTCAACGAGCCGCTGGCCGTTCTGGCCGAGGTGATGGGCAAGCGAAGAGAGGGAGACAAGGAGCGGGGGAGTGAGTTCCGCCCCACGCCCCTCGCCCCACGCCCCTCCACAATCTCCAATCTCCAATCTCCAATCTCTCAATCTCCAATTCTCTCAACCTCATGAAACGCGACCTCCCCCAAATACGCCTCCAAGTCTCCCTGGGCGCGCTCGGCGTAGGTGGCGTAGCGGGCGCGCTTGTTGCGCACGGACTCGTCCAGCTCCGGTAGCAGCCCCATGGCCGCCTTCATGGGCTGGAAGGTCGCCGGCTCGGCGTGGGTGATGTAGTAGAGCAGCGCGCCCATCATCGTGGTGCGCGGCAGCTCCAGCAGCGGCTCGCCGGCCAGCCGGCGCATGACGTTGACGCCGGCGACCAGCCCGCCCATTGTGCTGCCCACGTAGCCCTCGGTGCCCGTAATCTGCCCGGCGAAGAAGAGATCGGCG
>JAGQGA010001062.1 GCA_020432595.1 Anaerolineales bacterium
CCCTCCTCCTCTTCAGCAGCCTCATCAGCACCCTGGTCGCTCTGCTTTGCTGCACCCTGCGCCACAGCTTCAGCCAGCGCGAACGGCTGGCACTAGGCGTTCTGATCAGCCTCGCCCTCGCCGCCGCCAATGTCCTAAGCGGCGACTTCACCAGCGGTGACTTGGCCCATTCGTTGCTGCCGCTTGCCATCTACGCCATCGCCTTGCTCAACAGCCTCATCGTCGCCCCCTTGTCAATGGCAGTCACGGAACATTTTGCAATAGAACTTTCATAATTGGAGATTAAAGATTGGAGATTGTCGCTTCGCTAGTGATCAATCTCCAATCTCCAATCCCCAATCTCTAAAATCATGCACGATAATTACCGCATAATCTCCTATTCCCACGACCACGCCGCCAGCTTGGCGCAAATGTGGAATGAAAGCGACGACCAGTGGCCCGGCACCTTTACCCGTGGGGTGCCTTACACCACCGAACGAATCAAGGAGTGGATGGGCAGCTTTGCCCCGCTGCTCAACCTTATCGTCCTTGACGAAAGCAACAAAGTCGTTGCCTATGGCGCACTGCAAGACACCGCCAACCAAAGCGGCATCAGCTGCTACGTCCCCTTGCTCAACGTCCACCCCGGCTACCAGGGG
>JAGQGA010001063.1 GCA_020432595.1 Anaerolineales bacterium
GCCACGGCTGGTTCAACGCCAGCGATCCCTTGGCCTCGTATCTGGAAATTGGCCCCGACACCACCCTTTCGGCACGGGAGGTGCTGGAAACGTGGCGTATTCAGGCCAAATTGGTCACGCTGTCGGCGTGCCAAAGCGGGGTCAGCCGGGTGCTGCGCGGCGATGAGCCGATGGGTCTCATTCGGGCGTTTTTGTATGCCGGGGCGCGGGCGGTGCTGGTGGCGCACTGGCCGGTGGAGGATTTACCCACCTTTTTGCTGATGCGCCGTTTTTATGAAACCGCCGTAGAGACGCAAAATTTTGCGTCTGGTTTTGTAGAGACGCAAGATTTTGCGTCTCTACATCTGCGCGATGCCCAGCTGTGGCTGCAGCAGGTGACGGTGGCGGAACTGCGTGAATGGGCAGGGGATTTTGGGGAAGAAAGTGGGGTGGATGGGGAAAAACGGCCGTTTTCCCACCCTCGGCACTGGGCAGCTTTTACGTTGTTTGGTTGGTAGGGGGTATTTGTGTCAAAAAGGGCGAGATAGGCTTGCTTCAGACGCAAATCTCAAGGGGTAATTGTTAAGGGGTTAAACGGCCGTTACACCTTTCAACATAACGCCAAAATTCAGGAACTGATGAACGTTTAATCAAGCAAC
>JAGQGA010001064.1 GCA_020432595.1 Anaerolineales bacterium
CACGGGCAGCCCCAGCGCGTCGGCGATGATGCCCGCGGTCTCGCGCGTGCGCTTGAGTGGGGACGCGATCACCGCGTCCACCGGCATGGTGCGGAAGTACGCCGCCGTCTGCTGCGCCTGCAACACGCCCTTGGGTGTCAGGCTGTAGTCGACATCGCGGTACGAGAACTCCTTGGTGATGTTGGCCGGGTTTTCCCCGTGCCGCACGAGATAAAAATTGTGGGTGTAGGTGGTCAAGGTGGTGTTCCTTTGTGGTGCGTGATGCGTGAAACGTGATGCGTGAGGTGGGGGATTGGAGATTGAGAGATTGGGAGATTGGCCCACGAGCCGCCGGGTGCCCAATCTCCCAATCTCTCAATCTCCGAATCTCTGTCTCCCCCAATCTTCAATCCTCAATCCTGCTTCTCAAAATCTCCGCCATCATCTCGCCGTCAATATTCCCGCCGCTGATGACGACGCCGACGCGTTGGCCTTGGACGGGGACGGCGCCGCTGAGCAGGGCGGCCAGGCCCAGCGCGCCCGACGGTTCGACGACGAGTTTCATGCGGTAGAAGAAGAAGCGCACGGCCTCTTTGATGGCTTCTTCGCTGACGGTCTGCATGTCGTCCACGTAGTGGAGCACCAGCGGAAAGGTGTAC
>JAGQGA010001065.1 GCA_020432595.1 Anaerolineales bacterium
CCTACCCCCACCGCAGAAGCCGACCCGCCACCCGATACCCCACCGGCCCGGCCGGAGCGCGTGCCCACCACCGCCACCACCCTGCCCCCCGCCACCCAACAACCACTCTGGGAAGACCTCATCGAAGAAGTGAAGGACAGCGACCAGGAAGACGACCTGCTGCCCGAAGCCATCGCCCTCGTCCGCCAGCTAAACAAAGCCTCCACCTCGCTGCTGCAGCGCCGCTTCCGCATCGGCTATACCCGCGCCGCCCGGCTGATGGACATCATGGAAGAACAAGGTATTATTGGCCCGCCTACCGGCACCAGCAAAGCCCGTGAAGTGCTGCCTCCATCCCCGGCCGGGGACGGCAGCGCCGGTATCATCTAGTTGAGTGGCGCAAGCACCAGCAGCGGAACATGAACCTGTGAAGGCAACTCCTGCCTTCCTTCAATGAGTCTCCCGAAGAAAGCTAACACGAAGACACAAAATTCTCTCTGGTAAACCCTTCGTATCTTCGTGCCTTTGTGGCTTTTTCAGTAAAGTCCTTAATGCTCAACCACGATTCAATGTGGTATTACCTTGCCATCCCTTGAGGCAAAAGACTGATGAATGAAACAAAAATCGACCCTAATGATTTGATTACAAATCTAACTGT
>JAGQGA010001066.1 GCA_020432595.1 Anaerolineales bacterium
CTTCTCCCACTGACCGAAGAAGTACTCCTGCAGCAAGGGCAGCACCTTTCCAGCGAACGCCAGCCGCAGGTCTTCCAGCGACCGAACCTTCAGGAAGTAGGCGTGTCCGATCTGGTGCTCGCGGTCGTAGAGGAACCGCAACCGCTCGTTGACTCGCTCGAACACCGCGACCGTCAGCTCCAAAAGGGCGGGGTGGACCTTCGAGGCCTTGAGCACCCGATCGATGACCGCTGCATCCGGCGACATCTCTTCGAAGGTGAATCGCCGCCGCAGGGCGACGTCCATCAGGGCGATGGAGCGGTCGGCGGTGTTCATGGTGCCGATGATGTGCAGGTTGGGGGGCACCCCGAACAGGTCCCCCGATGCCGGAAGGCGTAGCCGAAGCTCGTTCTCGCCGGTGAGTCGCTTGTCGGGCTCCAACAGCGTGATCAGCTCCCCCAGCACGCGGGCGATGTTGGCGCGGTTGATCTCGTCGATGACCAGCACGAACTGGCGGCAACCCGGCGGGAAGGTGAGCGCTCGACCCGCCGACAGAGCGCGCTGGACCCGGCTCGTCGGGTTCGAGGGGTGCCGCGCCGGGGTCTGCGTTGCCAGCAGCTCGCGGTAGACCATCCACATCGCAGTGACGTGGCCCTTG
>JAGQGA010001067.1 GCA_020432595.1 Anaerolineales bacterium
TCCACGACAAGCAAGTCGACGATAGCGTCTTCGCCGCTTTCCTCCCCCACATCGTCGCCGGCGCGGACGACCCGCGCAACTTCGTCAAGAAGGCCGTAAACTGGGCGCTGCGTCAGATCGGCAAACGCAGTCACTCCCTCCACGCGCAAGCCCTGGCAACCGTCGACGCCATCGCCCAGTTCGACACGCCCAGCGCACGCTGGATCGCCAACGACGCCCGCCGCGAGCTCACCGATCCCAAGACGATCGCGCGCATCAAGCGGTGATGAGGGGCGGATTGCGGGGGGGGCGGATTGCGGGCGATTCCCTCCAATCTCTCAGTCTCCCAATCTCTCAGTCTCTCAATCTCACGTTTCACGTTTCACGTATCAAGCATCACGCATTATCCCCAAACGCCTCCGCGGCCGTTTCAATCAAGTAATACGCACTGGTGGCGCCGGGATCCTGGTGCCCCACGGAGCGGGGACCGAGATAGCTGGCGCGACCCTTTTGCGCCTCCAGGGCGATGGTGTGATGCATGCCGTTTTCGGCGGCACGCCGGGCCGCACGCATGGCCTCGGCCACGGTCACGGCATCCGCGGCGGCATCTTCCAGCGCCTGGACGGCCGGCTCCAGCGCGTCGATCATGGTCTTGTCG
>JAGQGA010001068.1 GCA_020432595.1 Anaerolineales bacterium
AATTAATGCTTTCCACACCCCGGCACACATAGCGGATGAGATACTTCTCCACCGGGTCGCCTTCGGTGCGGGCAATTTGAATCAACTCGCTCCGATGCACCAAATCCTGAATTTGCCGGAAGTCATTGCGTAAACGGGTTTCACGAAAATCAAATGCCATGATGACAGTTTTATGTTTAATGGGACGCAGATTTACCTGTACGTGAAGCGGTTGTGAAATAACATTGGCCTGATATAACGCTACAAGTAGTATATAAGGCTTTGCCCAATGGGTGTCATACCCGCCTTCGCAGGAATGACATCTGTATAGCCACAATCTGCGTTCATCAGGAAAATCTGCGTCCTATTAATAACAAACGTTAATCGTCAATCGTAAGGAATTCTTAGCCTGCCGTTACTTCGGGGAACAGGCTCAAGATTGCGTCTTCGGTCACGCCTGCATCGCGCAGGGATTCATCTTCGCCAATGCGTTTGCCCGATTGGCGGTCGTCCAGCCGGTAGGTAATGGGGTTGGCACCCTGGCTGGTGGGCAAGCCCATCTTGCTCACCAGGGCGGGAATTAGACGACGCATGGGAACGTCGTTGGGAAGTTCAACAGGTGTTTTCTTGGAACCGGTCGGATCGTAGATGATTAC
>JAGQGA010000106.1 GCA_020432595.1 Anaerolineales bacterium
CAGTTGGTCCCGAATCAGCTTGTCGCTCATCTCCGGCACGCGCACCAGCCGACTGAGCATATCGTCGCCGCTGCCGCCTGCCGCCCGCCGTTCGCCGATGATGCCAAACAGGTAATCATCCACCGCTTGCTGCGCTTGTGCATAGCCAGGGCGGGGCATTTCCGGCCAGATGATCCACAAACCGGGGGAGATGTAGCGCAAAAGCTGCAAAATGGGCTGCCAAAGCCGTTCCAAGTGGGGTAAAAAGTCTACGCCAAAAAGGGTTTGCATGAGGATGAGCAAAGCCACTTTTCGCATTTCCACCAGCATGTCGCGCTCGCCATCGGCCGGCCAGCTTGCCAGCACCTTGTCAGTCTCGGCCACCATTTGTTCAATCTGTCCAGCCACCTGCTTTCTGCTGAGGGCGGGGTCAAGCTGGTGGCGCAAGCAGGCGTGGTTTTCGCCATCTTCTACCAGCAGCCCATGCCCCAGCAGCTTGGTTACAGCGTCCGATTCGGTGCGCCAGTTAAATTGGTCGCGGCCAGTGACCAAAAGCTGGCGGTTGTTTGCGGGGCCGGTGACAAAAACAGGGTCAAACAGGGGCAGCGTTACCTGAAAGATGTCGCCCACTTCGGCGTGCATTGTTTCCAGCGCGGCCAGCAGCGACCGCTGCCGCAGCAATGCTTGCAGTACGTGCAGCCCTGTTTGGGCATCGGCAAAGGGGAGGGCTTTGGTCATGAAACGCTTTATAAGGAATCAACAGGCGGGTGCCAGCCGACTCTGATCCAAAGGGTACGGCTGCGGCGCAGCAAAGGACGGTTTAGCTGCAATTGTTCGACGGTAGCGCGACCAACGGCCGTTTTACCCTCAATCCACAACCCGCTTTCGCGCCAGCAAAAATGGTCACGCCAATCATCTTGGACGAGATGAAAAAGGGGAACGATGTCGCCAGAATGGGGGTCGCGGGCGACAGCTCCGCGTATAGCTGGTGTGATACTCACAGTGAAGCCCGTAAGTTAGAAACATCAAAACCGCGCTCTTGCAGTAAAACGGCTGCTTCAGCACGAACGAGCATGATGCGGTGTTCAAAATGTTGTAAATGATCTAACTCATCTTGCTCGTTTTCTGTTAATCCCTCCTGCTTGTATTTTTGCAGCAACAGATGGACTTTATTACTTTTTTCTAAAGGTACTATTAGACGTGCTGCCCTCCATAAATGTTCGTCATTTAAAAAGGCCAGTTGTTCAATTTCCTGATCTATGCCTGCTGTTGTGATCGTTTCATCATCTAATGCTGCTTCGACAACACGTTCAAGCTCGTCTTGGATTGTTCGGTTGCGTTGGTTGGCACGTTTTTGAACACGCTGATAGGTTTGTTCCGATAAAGTAATGGTAATTGCTTGTGGATTCATTTTTACCTCACTTGTGCTTGGTAACATTTGCCAACATTATAACAGACAAACTTGGTGTAGAAGTGGTGTAGAAGTTCAACTTCTTCAAAGAAGTTGAACTTCTGTTAGCTAGGCCAGGGCGAGGTGGGAAACGGCCGTTTCCACCCCCTCTCTCTGACCACTTTGCCGAATCAAATCCTCCGCAATTTTGGACGACGACAGCACGCCGGGCAGACCCGCGCCGGGGTGGGTGCCTGCGCCCACAAAGTAAAGATTGTCCACATCTTCGGAGCGATTATGGGGGCGGAACCAGGCTGATTGCGTCAAAATTGGCTCCACCGAGAAGGCAGACCCCATTTGGCTGTTAAGCGTGTTTTGGAAGTGCAGCGGGTCAATGTAATGCTCGGCGACGATATTTTCCTGCAAATCGGGCAAGTAATTGTCTTCCAAAAACTGCATAATCGCATCGCGGTAGGGCTTGGCGGCCGTTGTCCAGTCAATGTCACCGCCGAGATGGGGGACGGGGGAAAGGACGTAGAATGCCTCATGCCCATCGGGGGCCATGCTGGGGTCGGTGAGGGTGGGCATGTGGAGATAGAGGGAGAAGTCGTCGGACAGCACCTTATTTTTGAAGATGTCGGTGAGCAGCCCGCGATACCGTTCACCCAAAATGATGTTGTGATGGGCCAGTTTACCCGTGTTGTAGCGACGTTTGGTGCCAAAGTAGATGACAAACAGGGACATGGAGTAACGGGTGAGTTTGTCGTAGCGGAAGTCGGAATTGCGGAGGCTGCGGTGTTTGGGAGCGATGAGGTTTTTGTAGGTGAAGGCGACATCGGCGTTGGAGATGACGTGGTCGGCGCGGTGGATGGTGCCATCGTCTAGGCGGATGCCGACGGCGCGGCGGTTTTCGATGAGGATTTCGGAGACGGAGGTGTTATAGTGAAAACGGCCGTTTAGCTCCTCAATCAACCGCACCAACGCCTGCACCAACGCCCCCGTGCCGCCCATTGCATAATAGACCCCCCATTCCCGTTCCAAATAGTGGATCATGGCGTAGATAGAGGTCGTATCAAACGGGTTGCCGCCTACCAATAGCGGGTGGAAGGAAAAGCAGCGGCGCAAAAAGTCGTCTTCGATAAATTGGGCGGCGTAGTTATAGACCGTTTTGTGCGACTGTAGCCGCAGCAGGTCGGGAATGATTTTGACCATGTCCCAAATGGAGAGAAACGGCTTGTCGGCCAATTCCACAAACCCCTTTTGGAAGATGGCCTTAGTGGTTGCCATAAACCGTTTGTAGCCGTCTACGTCTTTTTCGCTCCACTGGCCGATTTGGTCATAAATAAATTCGGGGTCGCCGTTGTAGTCGAAGCGACGGCCTTCGTGGTTAAAGATGCGGTAAAACGGGTCGCAGGGGACAAAGGTGACGTAATCTTCGCGGCGGCGGCCGGCCAGCTCAAAAATGTCGTCAAACATAAAGGGGGCCGTAATGACGGTGGGGCCGCCGTCAAATTTGAAGCCGTCCATTTCATAGACGTAGCCGCGCCCTCCTGGTTTGTCCCGTTTTTCAAAGAGTTCTACGTCGTAGCCTTGGGCGGCTAAACGGGCGGCGGCACCAAGACCGCCAAATCCTGTGCCAATGATGATGACTTTTTCTTTCATAGGAAAATTAACGGTGTAGAGACGCAAAATTTTGCGTCTCTACCTGCATATCGTTTTCGAGAAGAGAGACTAGCCGGCCGTCGGGTGGGCAGTCGGTGCTGGCGACCAGGACGGGCTGGCGGTGGGTGGGGGCTGGTTGGGAGGGGGCATAACGGCCGGTTTTCGCCCGCCACCAAATCCCCGGCAGCCGTTCCAGCTTTTCCCGCCCCGATACGTGGGCGCGGCGGTTGAATACGTCGTAATCATGCCGCTCAATATCTTCCAAAATTGCCTGATATAGCTCGGCAGCGGCACCGATGGCGAAGCGGCCTTGGGGGCTGAGCAGGGCGATGCCAGGCAACGCTTCGGCATATAAACGGCGGGCGCGGCGAATTTGGAAGCGCATAAATGCCCGCCAGCGGCGGTCTACATTGCGCTCGGCAATGTCGGCTTCGGTCAGGTTGAAGGCGTGGAGTTCGTCGAGGGGGAGGTAAAAACGGCCGTTTTCCCAATCCTCCCCCACATCACGCAAAATGTTCGTCAGTTGCAGTGCCACGCCCAGCTTCACCGCATACGGAATCGCCTCTTCGCTTTCGTACCCCACGATGTGCATAGACATCAGCCCCACGGTGGAAGCCACGCCGTAGCAATAATGCGCCAGGTCGGCAAAGGTGTGGTAGCGCGTCACAGTCAGGTCGCTGGCAACGCCGTCCAACAGTTGTTCAGCATAGCGGATGGGAATGTGAAAGCGGGTGCGGGCATCGGCCCAGGCCAATGCCACCAAACTATCGGCCGGGGGGTTGGGCGACAAGCTGCGCCGCCGCCATTCCTGCAGATCATGCAGCCGGTTGGCACCACCGCGATCCACCAGGTCATCGCTAATGCGGCAAAAGGCATACAAAGCCCGCGCCGCCGCCCGCTGCTCTTTGGGAAGTAAAGCAGAGGCTACAAAGAAGGTTCGGCTATGGGTGCTGGTAATGGCTTTGCAGTGGGCGTAGGCATGGTGCAAGTAGTGGGTGTTGGTCAGCGAGGTGTGGCTAAAAGGCAAGTCATAGTTTGCCTTTTGCGCCTGCATGACCAACTGTTGTTCCCAAGACAGTAGATTTGTACTCACGCTGCTTTACTCCTTCGTTCAAAAATAGACAAAACCTTGATTTTCAAGGCCGGATTTGTAGAGGTATTGTAAAGCAAATGCGTGTTTTGTCAAGCTTTTGCAATGATATGATCTGCGCGGTGCACAGGATTGGCCTGTAGAATGTGGGCGGGGGTGATTATGGTTGGTCAGCCAAAATACGGCACGCCTCATGGCGGAAGCAACTGCTGAGATGATCGTTGCATATGCCCACGGCCTGCATAAACGCATAGCAGATGGTTGGCCCTACGAAGTTGAAACCCCGCTGTTTGAGAGCTTTACTCATGGCGCGGGAAACGGCCGTTTCTGCCGGAACCTCCCCCAGCGTTTGCCAATTGTTCTGAATCGGCTTGCCACCCACAAAACCCCACAAGAAGCGGCTAAACGACCCCTCTCTTTCCATGATGTCTAAATACCCCCGCGCATTTTTCACCGCCGCCTCAATTTTTAGCCGATTGCGAACAATTCCCGCGTTCCCCATCAGCGCGGCCAGCTTATCCGCGTCATACCGCGCCATGATTTCCGGGTCAAACTGGTCAAACGCCTCCCAGTACGCTTCTCGCTTGCGTAAAATCGTAATCCAGCTTAGCCCCGCCTGCGCCCCATCCAAAATGAGCTTGGCAAAGAGCAGTTGGTCATCATAAATGGGAACACCCCATTCGGTATCATGATACTGTACATACAGTGGGTCTGTTCCACACCACTCACAGCGGCTTGTACTATTCATCAGTTTATCCTTTCAAAAAATGTCTCAATGCGCTAAATTGTACCGGGTTTGGCACGTAACTTCACGCAGAGCTATACCGCCAACGGTTACAATCCACCATTTTGTTTATCAGCCACAAGTAACAACAGTTGCCGACCAGCTTTGCGATCTGCCATGTGTTGCTTGCAGAAAAGGTGTCCTATGACCATTGATTATGTGACTTTTTCCAATCTGATTATTGACGATATTGTGTTTCCAGATGGCCGAACGGCCATGAATACGTTGGGCGGGGCGGGGGTTCATGCGCTGGCGGGGATGCGGCTGTGGAACGGCCGTTTAGGCTACGCCGCTACCATCGGTTCAGACCTCGACCCCACACACCGGCAATCCCTACAGCGGTTTGGCGTGGACACCAGCGGCCTTGTTGTCCGCGAGGGGTACACCACGGCCCGCGCCTGGCAGCTCTTCGAGGCCAATGATTTGCGTATCGAAGTTTTTCGTACCAAGCTGGATGATTTTTTGCACAACATGGTCGCCGAAGCCGATCTGCCCCCAGCGTATCGCCAAGCCAAGGGGTTTCATCTGATTTGGGGCAGCTTTGCCGCACTGGGCAAGCTCCTGCAGTCGTTGCGTGCCACCAATCCCGACATCACGCTGGCCGTTGAGCTAACGCCGCAGCAGGAGCAAGAGCCGGCCGACCACCTCAAACTCGTCTTGCCCCATCTGTCGCTTTTTTCGCCCAATTTAGATGAGGCAACGGCCGTTTCCGGGCTAACCAACCCCACCGACATGGCCGACCTCTTTTTGGCCTGGGGGGCACCCTTGGTTGCCATTCGCATGGGGGCAGAGGGGTCGCTGGTGAAAACGAGGGCGGGGGAGCAGTGGCGGTTAACGGCCGTTCCCACCCACATCGTTGACGTAACCGGCGCGGGCAATGGCTACCTGGGCGGGTTTCTCACCGGCCTGGGGGACGGCCTCTCCCCCTTTGAAGCCTCCCTCCGCGCCACCGTCAGCGCCAGCTTTGCCCTCAACCAGCTTGGCCTGCCCACTTGGGCAACCCCGCCAAAGGCCGAAATTGAGCAGCGTCTAAGCTGGGTCAGGCAACACGCCGTTTGCATCTCGACTTGACCAACCTGTGTCCTATCTGCCACAATAGAGGCAACAACCTGATGGAGGAAGCAATGCCAGCTTATGATCTTGCCGTTGTCCGTGAAATGCTCTCGCAAGCATTTAGCATTGGGGAAATCAATACCCTTGCTTTTGATTTGTTTTCTAACCTTTATAACGATTTTGCGGGGTCACTGTCTAAAAGTGACCGCATTGAACAAATTGTTATGCAGGCACAGCGAACCGACCGCGTTTCAGAATTGGTGAATTATGTAAAAGACCGTAATCCACATCAGTACCAGCGTTATGCTAACTCGCTTTTTCAAGACCCCGTAAATGACCTCAACCAGCAGCGAATCAGCGACTTGAGAGACCACATTGCGCGTGAGCGCGATTTGCTTAACCAATATCGGCAACAGTTAACCTATGCCTCTGACCCGCGTGAGATAGGGAGGATGGAGGCCAATATTGAGCGACAGCAGCAAACGCTTCGGCGTTACCAGCAAGAAGCCGCCCAACTGGGTGCCACCATTGATGTGGCTGAATTGTCTCCGCCCAGCGTTGAGACGGGTGCGGAAGGGGCTGAGGACGACGAGCAGCTAGAATATGTTGCTGAGGAGCAGGATTGGTATCCAGCCGTGTTTCCCAGGGTAGATGGGTTAAACGATGACCAGCTTGCACGCTTGCAAGAGGAGGTTGAGGTTGTTTTAATGGTTGCCACCGAGGTGGAACTGCGAGCAACGCTCAACAAATTGGAGCCTTATCCACGGCGCAAGCGCATTTTGCGAGCCTTTATTGGTGCGGAGACTTATTATTTGGGCAAGTTTGGGGTGTATAAAACGGCCGTTACGCGCTGTGGCATGGGTAGTGGCGGCGAACGTGGTGCCACACTTGCCACACCCGATGCCATCCGCAATTGGAAACCACGGGCCATCATCATGCCCGGCATTGCCTTTGGCAAAGACCCCGGCAAGCAAAAAATGGCCGATGTGCTGGTCGCTTCGCAAATTATCCCCTATGAAAACCAGCGGCTTGGGCAGGACAAAACCAGTTTTCGTGCGGCCATCCCACCTAGCAACGCTGCCCTGCAAAATCGTTTTGAAAATGCCCTTGATTGGCACTTCGAGCGACCGGATGGGCAACCCTGCACCTTGCGGCCGGGGCCACTGCTTTCTGGCGAAAAGCTGGTGGACAATGCTCAGTTCAAGGCGTTTTTGTTTAACAGTTTTCCCAACGCCATTGGGGGCGAAATGGAAGGGGCTGGTCTTGCCGCAGCCGCCGGTCGTGATGCCACGCCCTGGATTTTGGCGAAGGCCATTTGTGATTGGGGTGATGGTAAAAAACATGGCAAGCACCAACCGTTGGCAGCGGCGGCCTCTGTTTCGTTGGTGCATCACATTCTCTCACAAAAGAACATTCTTCCGCCTCGGTAGATGCGAGGCACAGTGGGTTAACAAATTAATCGGGTAAATGTCATTCCGAGCGGAGTCTTCGGAGCGAGGAATCTTTCACCTCAAAGAAGCGGAAAGATTCCTCGGAGGACACTTCGCCTTCGCTCAGTGCAGGCTCTCGGAATGACATGGGAAGCTTCTTGCTTTTTTGCCCGGTTATTTTGTCAACAACCAATGTCGCGCATCTACTGGCTGGCGACGGTAAACGACAATGACCGATACGATTGTTGATCTACAAAAGCAAATTGAACGCCAACGAAAGCTGATGTTGCAATATGAACAAATGGAAGGGCTGGAGGATGACCCGCGCCGCCGTTTGCGGCTGCAAGAGAACGTAGAGGAAGCCAAGCAGAACATGCTTGCCTACGAAATCCGCATTACCCAGATACGGGCGGAAAACACCCCGGCGCGGGCGGTGGTGCGGCGGGAGAGCGTCTTTATTGCCAATGTCCCCTATGGGCTGGAGACGGCACTGCACGGGCGGGCGCAGGAGATGGCGCTGCTGGATGACTGGTTTCACCACGACGACGGCCACCCGCTGCTGGCGGTGATTGGGCTGGGGGGACAGGGGAAAAGTGCGCTGACGTGGCTGTGGCAAAAGCAGCTGCAGGCCAACAGGCTGGCTCCGCCGCTGGTGGTGTGGTGGAGCTTTTATGAGTTGGATGGTACGGCAAACAAATTTGCTGACCGACTGTTGCGTCACTTTCAAGATGAGCCAGCCAGCTATGGCAGTTTACGCAACAAAGTTGATCGGGTTGTTGAGCATTTACAGCGGACACCGGCACTGCTGGTGCTGGATGGGGCGGAGCGGCTGCTGCGGGCATACAGTAGCCTGGGGGCGGCGTACCAAGGGGACAGCGACCGCGTGGATGGGGAGGGGCTGGCGCAGGCGCAACTGCGTGGCTGCGTGGACCCGGCGGCGGGGGCGCTGCTGCAGTGGCTGGCGGAGACGGGGCTGACGCAAATCAAAACGCTGCTGACCAGCCGCCTCTTTCCGCAGGAATTGGCGGGGCGCAGCGGGCTGGGGCTGGCGGGGGTGCGGCGGCATGATTTGACGGGGCTAAACGGGGCGGCGGCACTGGCGCTGTTCCGGGAATTGGGGATTGGGGCGACGCGGGCGGAGGTGGAGGCGGTGTGTGCGCCGCTGGGGTACCACCCGCTGAGCCTGCGGCTGCTGGCGCGGGCGGTGCGCTACAGCCCCACCGCCCCCAACGATTTGCAGGCGGCGGCGGATTATGACCCGATGAGCGACCTGCTGGGGAAGCGGGAGCATGTGCTGCGGCGGGCGTATGACAATTTGCCGCCGACGGCGCGGACGCTGTTGAGTCGCTTGGCGGCGTTTCGCAGCGGCCTATCCTGGGAGGTGGCAGAAACTATTTTTTGTCATGACTTGCCTGCTGAGGCTCCGCAACAAAGCTGGCTCAAAAGATTGTTTGGCGCAAAACAGCACTCTCGTAAGGCCAATTTGAAACAAGAAGAGTTATTGGCGGAGCTTAAACGGCTGGAGGAGCGGGGGCTGCTGCAGCGGACGGTGCGGCGGTGGGAAAACGGAGAAGCCGATACCCATTATGACCTGCACCCGATTGTGCGCCGCTATGCCTATGACCGGCTAAGCGACCGGGCGGGGATGCACGGGCAGCTTGTGGTCTATTTTGAGGCGGTGCCAAAGCCGCAGCGGATTGGCAGCCTGGAGGATTTGGCACCGGCAATTGAGCTGTACCACCACCTGACCCGCGCCGGGCGGTATGATGAAGCTGAACAGCTTTATTATGATCGGTTGCGTAGCCCACTTTACTTTCAATTAGGGGCTTATCAAACCATTAGCGAACTGTTGCTGGTGCTGTTTCCCAATGGGGTGGATCATCTGCCGCGTTTAACCAAACCAGATGCTCAAGCGTTTACGCTGTCTGCGTTGGGGAACAGCTATAGTTTGGCGGGCCGGCCGAAAACGGCCGTTTCTTTTTATGAACAACTCAATGCCATCCTCGAAAAACAGGGCGACAAAAAGAACCTGGCCATTGGCCTCGGCAATCTGGCTACCCAACAACACCTGATTGGGGAATTAACGGCCGTTTCCCACAACCTCCGCCGCCGCATCAGCCTCTGCCGCGAGATTAAAGATCGTCGGAGTGAAGCGATTGGGCATCGGGAATACGGCCGTTTGCTGGCAACCACCGGCAACTGGGCGGAAGCGACCAAAGAGTTTGACACCGCTTTGGAACAGGACACGGCTGGTAACGCAATTCAAGGGCAAGGTTTGACATGGGCATACCGCGCCCAAGCGGCGCTGCTGCAAGGGGAGGCGGCAGCCGCCCTCCGCGCCGCCGAGGAAGCGCTGCGGCTGGCTGATGAAGATGCACGCACCAGCTATCCCGTCGAGCGGGATTATGTGCGGGTGCATTGGCTGCTGGGGTGGGCGCAGCTGGGGTTGGGGGAGTGGGCGACGGCGCAAAACCACCTGGATGAGGCATTACGCCGCTGCCGCGCCATCAATATGGTTGACCATGAGCCGTCCATTTTGCTGGCGCAGGCGCGGCTGACGGCGGCGCAGGGTGGGCGGGCGCAGGCATTGGCCTTGGCGGCAGAAGCGCAAACCATCGCCGCCCGTGCTGGCTATGTCCTCGACCTGGCCGACATCCACAACTTCCGCGCCGGGCTGGCGCTGGCGGCGGGGGAACGGGAAGCGGCGCGGCAGCTTGCCCAGCAGGCGCGTGGCTACGCCTGGTGCGACGGCCCCCCCTTCGCCTACCGGTCCGCCCTCGATGAGGCCAACCGCCTGCTGGCCCAATTACCATCGTAGGGGCGGGATGACCGGGGTTTACGCTGGCAACGCTGTTGGCCTCGTCTCCCGGTCGTCTCGCCCGTGTCTAAACCGAAAACGGGATTTGCGGGTAACACATGGGCGAGACGGCGCGGAGAAGATGCCGTCTGTTCACCCTGCGCCAATCCGCGCCATCCCGCCCCTACGGCATGGTTGGGTTTATCAGATGGGTAGGGGCGACGCAACCGGGATTGACGCTGGCAACGCTGTATGCCTCCCTGCCCGGTTGCGTCGCCCGTTTGCTGGCGTTGCTGGCGCAGATAAGGGCGAACCAGCGCGGGGGGCAGGCTTCCCGTTCACCATGCGCCTTTCCGCGCTGATTCGCCCCTACCGCATGTTTGGGTTGCCCCAAATGGGATGGATGGGTCAGGCATGGGCGAGACGGCGCGGAGAAGATGCCGTCTGTTCACCTTGCGCCAATCCGCGGCATCCCGACCCTACGCCTTGTTTTTGGGTGTTCATGTGCTGCGGTGAGGAAGAAAATAGACACGCGGATGACGCGGATTAGAACGGATTCTTCTTTTTATCCGCGAAAACCCGCCATGATCGGCGTTATCCGCGATGCCATTCCGCCCATACCGCGTGTTTGGGTTTACCAGATGGGCGTGACCTGATGCACCAGGGCGAGGAGGACGAGGTAGCGGGTGAATTTGCCGAGGGCGACCCAGAAGGTGAAGGTGCGGAGGTTGACGTGGAGGGCACCAGCAACGGCCGTTAAGGGATCCCCAATAATCGGTACCCAGGAAAAAAAGAGGGCAATCCGCCCCCAGCGCTGGTAAAACGCCTCGGCTCGTGCCCACGTTTCCGGCTTGATGGTGATGTAGCGCGAGAGGAAAAAGTCGGCTCCCCATTTGCCGACAAAATAGTTGGTCAGCGCCCCCACATAATTTCCGGCCGTTGCCACCAGCACCACCCCCCAGACGTTGTAGCCCAGCGGCAGCATCGCCAGCAGCGCCACTTCTGACGACATCGGCACCAAACTGGCAGCCAAAAAGCTGGCGATGAAGAGGCCGAGGTAGCCGAGGGTGGTCATGGGGAATGGGGATCGGAGTTTGGAGATTGGAGATTGATGAAGGTTTACAATCTCTAATCTCCAATCCCCAATCTCTGCTCTTTTATTCGTTCACGACAAAGCTGTTGAGCACGTGATCCAGCGCGTCGAGGTCGGCATCGCTGACGATTTGGACGGTGACGAGGATGACGTAGTTGCGGGCTTCAGGAACGGCCGTTACCACCACATACAAACTATCCGTGCCGCCGCAGTTTGACCACACCTCATACAGCCCCGTGTAGAGCGGGTCGGCATAATCATACCGCCCTTCCTTGGTGCAAGAGTCAGAATAATCAAACTCTTCCAGCAGCACCTGCTCATTCATGGATTGTGCCAGCGTGCTGGAAGCCCCAAAGATCATCCCT
>JAGQGA010001069.1 GCA_020432595.1 Anaerolineales bacterium
CCCTGCGCCGGCGAGGGGACAGCCCTGGTGACCCTGGCCGGCGGTCTGGGCCTGGCGCCCTTCGGCGTGGAGCTGCATGAAGGGCGGGCTGAGGCGGCCCGCACGGCCGTGGCCCAACTGCTGGCGGCGCGCCCGGCCGGGGCCACGCCGCCGACCACGGCCCCCACCACCCGCATCCTGCACGACAGCTACCACAACCTGGTCACTTCCCGCGGCGGTTACAACCTGCTCTACCTCAACCCCCCGTATGACCATGATGATGAGGACGGCGGCGACCATGGCGACCACGGCGGTCGCCTGGAATACCAATGGCTTGTCCACACCCGCCCCTGGCTGCAGCCGGGCGGGCTGCTGTTGTGGGTCGTCCCCCAGCATCTGCTGCGCCTGCGCAAAGCGACCCGCTACATTCTCTCCTGGTACGACCGGGTGCAGCTCTACCGCTTTCCCGACGACACCTACGAGCGCTTCAAGCAAATTGTCCTCTTGGGCGTGCACCGGCCCAAAGCGGTCACGCCTGATAGTGAAATGGTAGAAAAATGGGCGCAGTTGGCGGTAGGCAAAGAAATGCTGCACCCTTTGACGGCCCCTGCGGCCGGCGCAGGGCCGGCTGAACCCACCTACACGCTGCCCCCGCT
>JAGQGA010001070.1 GCA_020432595.1 Anaerolineales bacterium
CCCGCTTCTCTGGAAAACGGCGGCTAAAATGGTATGCCGTGGACGTGCCGGTGTATCCCCCGCCAATGATAGCAAGATCGGCCGTTGTCTCCCCCTGTAACCCCGCCCCCGCCACATAATCTGGCGTGTATGAAGCCCACACCGACCGATTTTCATCAATTTCCAGCTTCTCCCAGCTCAACGGATAGCTAAACCGCGCCGCCATCCGCGCCGCCCGCAATAACCCCTGCTCAACTGTATCAATCAACTTTCCGGCACCGCTCATCTAAAAACCTCCTTCAGCAAATGGGAGATTAGAGATTAGAGATTGGTCACTCTCTAATCTCCAATCTCCAATCTCCCAATCTCTTAACCTCAAAAACACCCTTATTGACTTCTCCCAATAGGTGAATACAATGCGGGAAATAAAATCGTATGTGCGGCCTCTCTGTCGTATGTACCCAAATCCCAAGAGTTTTATGGAAACCATAACGTATACCACGATTACCCAAGAGCTTGCCCAGCCCGTTGTAGATCTGCTTCGCATCTGCTTCCCACAAATGCGCCCACGCGATCAATACAATGCTCAAGAATTAACCGACATGGCCGACATCTTCCCAGAGGGTACGATTGTAGCCCTAGATGGGCAAAAAGTC
>JAGQGA010001071.1 GCA_020432595.1 Anaerolineales bacterium
TTGGAGGGAAGTATGCACGTTTTCAATCTACATGAATTGGCTCAATTCAACGACAACAACCCCAGCGTTCAACTGATCGCCCGCTCTGGTCACGCGCGGCAGGTGCTCTTTTCTTTTCGCGCGGGGCAAGGTCTGAGTGAGCACACGACCAGCAGCCAGATCGCGGTGCAGGTGATCTCTGGAGAGTTACTGTTTGAAGCCAACGACGAACGTTGCCTGCTGGCGCCCGGTCAGCTGCTGCTGCTTGAGGCCGAAATACCACACAGCGTCCACGCCGAGAGTGATGCGGTAATGCTGCTGACGATGACGCCCGATCCGCAGCACCATTCGCTGGCAGCGGAGTTATTTGGTAAGATTGAGCCGATGGTTGAGATGGGATGAGGAGACTATTATGCAAACTTTTCAACTATTAGAAGATGTGGAGTTTCATGATGGCCCTTGTTTAACAACCGTGTCATACGGGGCAACTAGATTAAAGTAAGATTAAAAATAGAAGGATTCTCTCTGAGAGAGCGCACCAATTACCTGAATTGACCAAAGTAAACGAACGATTTTTTAGGTCACTTTGACCTGTGAAAACACTTCGTATTCTTGGTCAAAATGACGAAGAATACGGTGGATTTGGGGTTATTTTT
>JAGQGA010001072.1 GCA_020432595.1 Anaerolineales bacterium
ACCTTGTCGCCGTGGGTGCGTGTGACCTCGATGTAGTAGCCGAAGACCTTGTTGTAGCCCACCTTGAGGCTCTTGATGTCCAGCCGCTCCCGCTCGGTCTGCTGCAAGTTGGCGATCCAATCCTTGGCCCCTCGGCTCTTCACCACCAGCCCATCCAACTCTTCATCGAACCCCTCGCGGATGACCCCCGGCGTGTTGAGCGTAGCCGGCGGCTCGTCGGCGATGGCGGCGTCGAGGAGGGAGAGGATGTCGGTGCAGCGGGGGAAGGATTGAGGAGTGAAGATTGAAGATTGGGGAGATTGGGAGATTGGGAGATTGGGAGATTGGTCCGACGGCGCGGCGAGCGCGGGTGCGTCCAAGCTTGACTCTTCAATCCTCAATAGCCCCAGAATTTCCGGCAGCGCGCGCAGGACGTTGCGGATGCCGATGAGGTCACGCGGGAGGGCCACGCCGGGCTGGGCGACGCGATTGGTCCACCGCTCCAGGTCGCCGATGTCGCGCAGGAGTTCGCGCAGTTCCAGGCGCAGGGGCGTGTCGTCGACCAGGGCTTGCACTGAGTCCAAGCGCTGGTTGATGGCGGCCACGTCCAGCAGCGGCTGGCTGAGCCGGCGTCGCAGCAGACGACCGCCCATGGG
>JAGQGA010001073.1 GCA_020432595.1 Anaerolineales bacterium
TGTGCGCTATAATTCTCCCGCGCAGTTAGATGGCTATCTAACAAACTCGCGCTGATGGATGAATGATGACAGCACAAGCGTTACCGTATATCTCTTTTTTGGGCTTTTTATTTGGTTCGACCCTGGTTGCTTCTCGCTTTAGCGTGGGGCAGTTTCAGCCGACAACTTACATTGGTCTGCGGCTGTCGATGGCTGGTTTGGGGCACATTGCCTTTTATACCTTCATCAATCGGCGCTACAAATGGCCAACAGACCGGCGTTTGTGGTTTCATGCGTCTGTGTTGGGCATTTTGGGAACGGCCGTTCCCATGACCTCCATCGTCACCGCCTTGCAATATCTCTCCAGCGGCTTAGCTGCGATCTTTATCACTACTAGCCCGGCAATTACCGTGCTGCTGGCCCATTTTTTTCTGCCCGATGAACATTTGAACCGACGCAAAGCGTTGGGCGTCGCGCTAGCCTTGAGCGGCACCATCGTGCTGGCTTTCAGTGGTGAAAGTGGCCTGGCTGACGCCGGAGAAGCCAACCCACTGGGCTACCTGCTCATGCTGATAGCTATGACGATGGGCGGTGCAGCGGCCGTTTATATCCGCAAATATTTGAGCGATTACAACGCTTTTGACGTGGCCAGTAT
>JAGQGA010001074.1 GCA_020432595.1 Anaerolineales bacterium
TTGCCGGTGGGCGGCAGAGGTTTCGGGAACCCAAACGGTGAGGCTGGGGCGTGGGGTGGGGGTGCCGGAGATGGTGGTTTGGCTGGCGGAAACGGCCGTTTCCCCCCCATTGCGAATGATGATCGGCTCTGGCGTGGGGGTGGCCGTCGCCAAGCTTTGTGCCGTCGCCGTTGCCAACCGGGGCGGGTTGAGCAAGTCGGATTGGCAGGAGATCAGGAATAAGAGGAACACGAAGAACCACAGAGGAGACACAGAGAACCACAGAGAATACAGTTGTTGATGACCCTGTGTTTCTCTGTGCCTTCTCTGTGAAACTCTGTGAAACGCTTTTTGCTTAAATATTTTCATAGACAGTTGTTTTTATGACCCGCTTGGCACATGATGTCGTTCGCTGATGAGGCGCAGACCAGTGAGGGTGAGCCAGGGGTCAATGTGGTCAATGACGGTGGTGTGGGGGGTGATGAGGTTGATCAGCCCACCTGTGCCGATGACATTGACCTTTTCCTCGCGGTTAGGGTGTTCGCGCAGCAGCCGCTGCACCACCCCTTCAACCAGGCTGGCGTAGCCAAAAATGGGCCGGGATGGGACGGGGGGAAGGGTGTGGCGGCGGATGACGTGAGGGGGAGTTTCCAAC
>JAGQGA010001075.1 GCA_020432595.1 Anaerolineales bacterium
CGGCTGCACCGCATCATCATACGTTCCCGCCTGCAGCACCAGCCGATACCCCAAATTCCGCCTAATCTCATCCAGGCAGCCGCCAGACACCCAGCTATCTGTCTTACTCGCGTTGGTTAGCACATCGGGATGGTAATCAATGTTGAGGTATGACCAGTGGAACAGTGCCAGTTCAGCCAGTGCCGAAGGGCAGGCGGAGCGGGGCGGGTTATAGTTGCACGTTTCGCCCCCCATCGCCACAAACCGGGATTCATCGGCCATGTAGCTTTTAGCAGCCGCGCTTTGCCAGGTACCAAAATCGCTGTCGCTGGCGAGGAAGCAGTCGTTATGGTAGCTGGTGCGAGCCAGCAGTGAACCATCATAAGCGTTGGCTTGTGATAGAGGTGTTGTCGTGCCAAACATGTTTTGCTTCATTTCAGGTGTGCGAACGGCCGTCATGCGTGAGGGAGGCAAAGCCGCTAACAAAGCGGTTAACACATCAAGCCGGTCTTGCCAGCGAGCAGCGGAAACAGTGCCAGGGTTGTTGGGGTCGTCTACAAAATGGTCGGTGTAATATCCTTCGCCCCAAATGCCAATAAAACCCAGCTGCACGGTGGCAATCACATCGCTGTTGGCTTGCAGCAGCGGTCGCAAT
>JAGQGA010001076.1 GCA_020432595.1 Anaerolineales bacterium
TGAACGAGCCATGATCGATGGCGTAGCCATTATGGGCGAAGCCGCCGCGAGCTACGTGATGAAAAACGGCCACAGTTAAGCGACTCTCATCCAAAAAAACGCAAGCGCAAGGGGCTGCATGGTATCGGTGTGATACAATGCGGCCCTTATTTTTTGCTGGAAAAGGATGAAATATGAACGTTGTTGTTTTAGCTGGGGGTGTTGGTGGCGCAAAGTTGGCCGATGGCGTGGCCCGCATCTTACCTGCTGAGAATGTCACCATCATTGTTAACACTGGCGACGATTTTGAACACGCCGGACTAACCATTTGCCCCGATTTGGACACGGTGATGTACCGGCTGGCAGGGGTGGCGAATGATGAAACGGGCTGGGGACGCGCCGAGGAAACATGGCGCACCTTTGAAGAGGTTGCATCATTGGGCGGGCCAGACTGGTTTCGCCTTGGCGACCTGGATTTGGCCACACATCTGACGCGCAGCCATTTGCTAAAACAAGGTGAAACATTAACGGCCGTTACCCAACATCTCTGCGCCAAACTGGGCATCAGGGCTGCTGTGCTGCCCATGAGCAACCAACCCGCCCCCACACAAATCCAGAGCGGCGACACGCTGTACCCTTTCCAGACCTGGTTTG
>JAGQGA010001077.1 GCA_020432595.1 Anaerolineales bacterium
GAAAGCGCAGCCTTGTTGAAAAAGCTAGGGGCTACCGTTTTTATGGGAGACATTACCGATACGGCCTCTTTGCGCCCGGCAATGGCAGGCTGTGATGTGGTTTTTCACGTAGCCGCCTGGTACAAGCTGGGTGCGCCGGATTGGATGAATGCCGAAGCCATCAACGTTGGCGGCACCCGGCGTGTGCTGCGGCTGGCCCACGAATTGGGTATTACTAAAATTGTTTACACCAGCACCGTCGCTGTTTTTGGCGACACCCAGGGGCAGTTGGTAGATGAAAGTTATTACAAAGAAGGGCCATTTCTCACCGAGTATGACCGCACCAAGTGGCTGGCCCATTACAAAGTTGCGGTACCGCTCATTGAAAAAGGCGCGCCTATTGTCATTGTGATGCCGGGCGGGGTTTATGGCCCAGGGGATGCCAGCTTCATTGCCCAACTGATGCGCATGTTTTACCGGGGTTTGCCCGTGCTGCCGGGTTCTGACCTAACGGTGACCTATGCCCACGTGGATGACATCGCAGAAGGACATCTGTTGGCAGCGGATAAAGGAAAGGTGGGTGAAAGTTACATTCTCACCGGCCCCGCCATTCCTTTGAATGAGATGGTTGACTTTTGGGCGCATCTAATCGGG
>JAGQGA010001078.1 GCA_020432595.1 Anaerolineales bacterium
CGCTGCGATCTTCATATTCACCGCGCGCGCCGCGATCTGAGACGGTAAGGATGCCGACCTGCATGAGCTATTGCGCCTTCTCGATGAGTGCCAGCCAGTTGTCGTTGAGCCCGCTATCCGTGACGCCGTAGAAATAGTGAATGGTGTCGTTTTCGCGCATGGCCAGGTCATACCAGACATTGTCATCTTTCTTGCGCACGTCCAGTACAGCGATGTTGCCTTGCCAGGCAATTTCTGAGGGCTTGGGCATGTCGTTTTCCACTTTGGTAATGGCATAATGCCACAATTTTCGCGCCGAAGAGCGGGTGACGTTTTTGATGAGATTGCCGTTGCGCAGGTCGCGAACGGTGTGATAGTACGTCCCTTTACGCTTTTCGCTTTCTACAATTTCTACACCGGTGCGCGGTGGTTCAACCACCTTGGTGGCGCTGGCGCTGATTTGTGGCGGAAGCTGCCCGATGGGGGGCAGGGGGGGTAACACTTCGGGATCAGATTCGGCCGTTTCGGCGTTGGTTTTGATCAGGCGCACAATCTCGTCCCGAACGGCCAAGCTCGTTTCTGTGTCATCTCGAATGTAGAACAGATTGTCGTCGATGGCATAGGGCTTGTCTGGGCCGGGTTGCACGGTGATA
>JAGQGA010000107.1 GCA_020432595.1 Anaerolineales bacterium
TGTATGAGAATCGGGGGGCGTTGAAGTAGGAGACGGACGACGGACGACGGACGACGGACGACGGTTTAGCCTGTTGTCCGCGTCCTGTTTTCCGAGCAAAGGATGGGCAAAAAAGATGTTAGAACGGCGCGAACGAGCGTGACGGGAACGGCGTTTCCTGCTTGCTTGCGCGTTTGTGACTCTGAGACAGCAATTTTGAAGGTGTCGGGAAAGCCTTGCAAGCGGAGCATTTCTCTGGGGGTTAGTCGCCGCTCTCCATTTACTAATAAATAGTTGTAGGAGGCTCCTGCTCGTAGGGCGCAGGAAAAGGGGTACGAGGAAATATGCCCGGCTTTGTTCTCATGCCAAATGGAAGGGGAGGTGGTTGGTGTATGGTCGCCCCACCGTTTTTGGCGAATATAATCAGACGCATAATACTTTTGCGGAACATTTGTTTCAAGCAGATCGCTTAACGGGGTGAAATGCGTTTGTTTTGGTGGGAACTGAAATGTCATCGGCTGATGGAAGCCAACGATAATGATGCGTTCTCGTTTTTGCGGCAGACCATAATCTAGGGCGTTGAGTGACTTGTAATAAACGGTGTAGCCTAATTCGTCACGCAAAACGTGGAGAATCTTTTTTAACGTTTGGCCCTTGTTGTGACCTATTAGCCGTTTGACGTTTTCGAGGACAAAGGCTTTTGGCTTTTTGGCGGCGAGAATGCGGGCAATGTCAAAAAACAGGGTGCCACGAGTATCGTCAAACCCTTTGCCATTGCCAATGATGCTGAATGGTTGGCAGGGAAAGCCCGCGAACAGAATATCATGGTTGGGGATGTCTAGTTCGTTGACTTTGGTGATGTCGCCAGTGGGCGTTTCGCCAAAGTTAGCTGCATAGGCTTGTCGCGCATAGGGGTCAATGTCGCTTGAGAAAACGCATTTTGATGGCAAATTGTATTTGGCAAAAACTTGTTCCGCAGCAAATCTGAATCCGCCTATGCCGCAGAATAAATCTATAAATCGTATTGTGGTGCCATTTTGTTTTGCTTTCATTTGCATTTTTGGTGTGTGATCTAAAAACAATGGATAGGGGGCAGTATATGCCGAACATTTGCTCTAGTCAAGAAATGTTGTTCGTTTATTTGTCGCAGGCGTGCTGGCAAGCAGGCGGTGGATGATGTGGTAGCGGTGGTGCGAAAGGTGTATGAGAATCGGGGGGTTGCGCTAAAGAGTGGGGTGTGGGTAGTAAGGGAAAACGGCCGTTTTCCCTTACTACAAGCTATGTTGTTAGCTACGTTTGATTAGTGGAGGATTTCTGTTGGGCTATGCTAATTAATCCCTGCGGCTGCTGGAATAATCACTCGTGTTTGTTTTTCGGAGTATTATGTTAATACTTTCCTCATCAAGGTCACTTCGTTCCGTTGCATGGATTTCAGTTGAAAAATCTTTGATGATTTTTTTGAGGTCAGCCTTATGAACACTAATCTTGGCCTTCATCATCACTGAAGCACTAGGCCCTCCCCAAGTGATAAAGATGAATTTTTTACGAACAGATGTAGAGTCTCCAGTTGTAACAGCAAGATAGCTATATTGAATGGCATCATCTTTTAAAGCCCTGACTAGCTCTGTGCTACCCCCATTTCCCGTAGCATTAACTTGGATTTTACTCCTTGAGCTGTCATACCCAAAGACAGCCCAGTTGGTTTCTGTTCTATCGCTTCGAACATCTTCGTAAGCAGCAAGCAAAGATGGGTCACTTACATCAATCATTTTCTATAAACTCCATAATAAGAATAGCCTTTGAACCGCACGAGGCGGTGTATTCCTGACGAATACTGATGATAATTTATCAGACACCAACCCAACTATCAATTCTTTAAAAGTGCGGAAAAGAGGCTCCGTGGAGGCAGAAAACTTGAGAGTTCTATCAAGGCACCTACACCTGAAAACAGGAAATTATTCTTGGACGCTTACTTAACATCACGGATGGCTCCCTTAAACAACGCAGATTAACACGGTTCAAGTTGCGAGGTGAATCAAGCAGAAACGGTATTTCCATACGTCACCACAATCTTGACCATCTCCTCTGGCTGTTGCTCAATGATGTCGAAGCCGTGCTGGATGTTGCTGAACGGGATGCGGTGGGTGATGAGGTCGGTGAGGTGGCGGATTTGGCCGCGCTGGATGGCACCGAAGAACCAGCGGGCGTGTTTATGCAAATCCCACTGGCCGTCGGACGAAATCATTTCTAGCTCGCCGAGGTGGAAATCCATGCCAAAAAGCGGGTGTTGAGGGTAAGCTCCCTTGAGCTGGGCCATGACGCAAATACGGCCGTTTCTTTTTACCACCGCCATCGCATCAGCCAACGCCTCATACGACGACGAACATTCAAAGGCCACGTCTATGGTGTTGGGGGGAAAACGGCCGTTAATCTCCCCCACCACATCCCCCTCCCGCACATTCAGCACCACATCCGCCCCAAACTGCCGCGCCAGCCCCAGCCGCTTCTCATAAGCATCGGTTACAATCACCCGGTTGGCACCCGCCAGCCGCGCCGAAATCAGGCACAGCAGTCCCACCGCCCCTGCCCCCGTGATCAGCACGTCATCGCCCAACTGCATCCCCGAACGGCGCACCCCGTGCGAAGCCACGTTGATCAGGTTGGCAAAAATCACCTCCTCATCGCTGATGTCGTCGGGAATAGGAACTGTTTTGGCGGCCGACCATACCATTTCCTCGGCGTGGGGGTAATGTGCCACCACCCGCTGCCCGATTTGCAAGCCCGTGACTGCGCTCCCCAGCGCCACCACCTCGGCCACCTTTTCGTACCCCAATGTGCGCGGGAAGTGGGCGCGGTCAAAACGTTGTGGGCGAAAGTGTGGGTCAAGCTGCGGGTCGGTGCCAAAATACCAGGCCGATTCGGTGCCGGTGCTAATCGCCCCTAAGCGGCTGCGGAGGTGGACATCGTGTGGGCCAAGTGGCGGCAGTAGGTGCGTTTCATAGCGCAAATCGCGCGGGGCATACAGTTTCAGGATTTTGCTCATGCTGAAATGGTAAGCGGCGTTGGGGTTTGGGGCAAGAGAATTTTTTAGAACGCTTGGGGTTTGTTGGAAACTAAGGCCTAATAAGCGTACAATGGTTCAAATTTGTTGGAGTTAGGGAAGATGTATGTATTACATGGGCATTGGCAAATGCCGAACAAGGATCAGCAAGCAGGGGGGCTGTTTTTGTGGGCAGAAACGGCCGTTTCTGCCCAACCAAGCCGCGACCGCCGCAAAAAGACCGTCCAACCCCACCCCTTTGCCGCCAGCAGCACCGAGCTAAACCAGTTGTTGCAGCATTGGCTGCCGCCAAAGCAAAAACTACAGTTGGAGAAGTGTACGCTGTGGTTGCCGACTAATCAATTTGGCCCCACCCCCTCCCCTGGTTTGCTGCATGAATGGGAGGGCGATGAAGCCGAACTGGAACTGCTGCCCTGGCTGGTGGCGGGCTACCGACTGGACACCGTGCAAACGTTTGATCTGCTGTGCCATTGGCAGCAGCAGGAATGGCCGACGGGGGTCAGGTTGGGGGAAAACGGCCGTTTTTGGCAGCTTGCCTTTGGGTTTGCCCAAGAACTTTTGGCGCGGCAACTGTTTCGCCCCACCTTGGTGGAACTGCCCGGTCGGCATGAAGCCCGCTGGCAGCCCTTGCTTGATGGCGAAAGCGAGGCGCATCACACCGCCCAGCTTGCCGCCGCCATGCCCCCCATTTGCCGCGCCGATGCCGTCAGCCCGGATGAAACGGTGCCACCCCGCGCTTTGCTCGACAGCTTTTTGAACCATTTGGTAGATACGGCCGTTCGCCAATGGGTTGCGCCCCACATCCCTTACGCACCCACCAACAATGACCCGGCCGCCATTTGGCAGCGGGCGCTTTTTGCGGCCGATGCAACGGTGAAGGGTACGGCTGGGCAATTGGGTCATTTTGCCAGCGGCTTGCGAGCGTGGGAACGGGCCCTAACCATTGCTGGCGACCGGCATTACCGGGTGGCTCTGCGGCTGGAAGCCCCCGTCCAGCAGGAAGACCGGCATACAAAGAAGGGGGAAGCGGCGTGGCAGCTTCACTATTTGCTGCAAGCGCGGGATGATAGCAGCTTGCTGGTGCCAGCAGCCGAGGTGTGGCAGGCCAAAAGCCGGGTGCTGCAAACGCTTAATCGGCAATTTGACCGGCCGCAGGAGCGGCTGTTGACGGGTTTGGGGTATGCGGCTCGCTTTTTCCCTCCCATCCAGCGTAGTCTGCAAAAACCAAACCCCTCAGAAGTGCTGCTGACAACAGAAGAGGCGTATGCTTTTTTGCGGCAATGTGCGCCGCAGCTACAGCGGGCTGGTTTTGGGCTGCTGGTGCCGCCGTGGTGGAACAAGCCGGGGACACGGCTGGGGGTGCGGTTGAAGCTGGGGAGTGGGGGAAAGGTGGGGGCAGGAACGGCCGTTTCCCAGGGACACATGACCCTCGACAACCTCGTTCGCTACCAATGGCAGCTCTCGCTGGGCGACACCGAACTCACCCGCGCCGAATTTGATGCCCTTGTGGGTCTCAAATCTCCCCTGGTGCACATTCGCGGCCAGTGGGTGCAGCTTGATGCCGAACAAATTGAAGCCGCCATCCGCTTCTGGCAAGGGCAAGATTTAGAAGGTGAGGTCTCCATGCCGGAGGCCATCAGGCTGGGGCTGGATGAACAAACCCGCAGTGGCCTGCCCGTAGACAATGTGGAGATGGACGACGTGCTGCAAGGGTGGCTGAACCAACTGCAAGGGGAGGACAAAATGACCCTGCTCCCCCCGCCGCAGGGACTCACTGCCACCCTGCGCCCCTATCAACAATACGGCTACTCCTGGCTCCATTTTGCTCGTCGCCTCGGCATGGGGGTTATTCTGGCCGACGATATGGGTTTGGGTAAAACGCTCCAGACCTTGACCCTTTTTCAGCAGATGAAAGAAGAAGTAGGGCAGCTACCAGAACCGATTTTGCTGATTTGCCCAACCTCGGTGGTGACAAACTGGGAGCTGGAAAAGCGCAAATTTGCGCCGGGGCTGCAAACGTTGGTACATCAGGGTGGGGACAGGCTGCGCGACGAGGCGTTTTTGACGGCGGCGCAGGGCAGCGACCTCGTGCTGACAAGCTATGCGCTGGCACGGCGGGATGGGGAGACATTGAAGCAGATTAACTGGCTGGGGATTGTGCTGGATGAGGCGCAAAATATCAAGAATGCCAATACCAAGCAGGCGCGGCTGATCCGCAGCCTGCCGGCATCGTTCCGGCTGGCGCTGACGGGAACGCCGGTGGAAAACCGGCTGGCGGAACTGTGGTCAATTATGCACTTTTTGAACCCCGGCTTTTTGGGCGGGCAAAAGCGGTTCCGCGAAACGTTTGCCGTGCCGATTGAGCGGTATGGGGAGGAGGGGGCGACGCGGCGGCTGCGGCAGATGACGCGGCCTTTTTTGCTGCGACGGGTGAAAACCGACCCAACCGTCATTCAAGATTTGCCCGACAAGCAGGAAATGAAGGTGTATTGCCACCTGAGCGAGGAGCAGGCGACGCTGTATGAAGCGGTGGTGCGGGATGCACTGGCGCGGATTGATGCGGAAGACGGGATGGCGCGGAAGGGGCTGGTGCTGAGTATGCTGATGCAGTTGAAGCAGGTGTGTAACCATCCGGCGCACTATTTGCACCAGACGGAGGGTTATGAGGCGGGGGGAGATAACGGCCGTTCTGGGAAACTAGATCGTCTCGCCGCCCTGCTAGATGAAATTTTAGCCGAGGGAGATCGGCTGCTCATTTTCACCCAGTTTACCGAAATGGCCGAGTTGCTGCGCCGCTATATTCAGGAGCGATTTGGCGTGGCAACCCTCTATTTGCATGGCGGCGTTCCGGCCAAAAAGCGGGCCGGCATGGTGGCGCAGTTCCAAAGCGAAAGCGGGCCGCCCGTTTTTCTGCTGTCGCTCAAGGCCGGGGGGACGGGGCTAAATTTGACCCGCGCCAACCATGTCTTTCACTTTGACCGCTGGTGGAACCCGGCGGTGGAAGACCAGGCTACCGACCGGGCGTTTCGTATTGGGCAGACCAAAAATGTGCTGGTGCATAAATTTGTTTGCCTGGGAACGCTGGAAGAGCGGATTGACGCGATGCTGGAGGAGAAAAAGGCGTTGGCCGAAAGCGTTGTGGGGGGTGGCGAAAATTGGCTAACGGAGATGAGTACGGCCGATTTGCGGAATTTGGTGCAACTCCAGAGGGGGTAAAACGATGAGTTGGTATGGGTTTGAAGCAAAGCCGACAATTAAGACGGATGAGGGGATTAGGGCTAAGAGCAAGCGGGGGGAGTTTGTCAAAAATTGGTGGGCGGATCGCTGGATTCAGGCGATGGAGCGGGTGATGGATCGAGGGCGGCTGCAGCGGGGGCGGCGGTATGCGCGGCAGGGGCAGGTGCTGTCGCTGGTGGAGGAGAAGGGGAAGATAACGGCCAAGGTACAGGGTTCGCGCTCTACGCCTTACAAGATCACGATTGAACTGCAGCCGCTGGCGGAGAAGGATTGGGAGCGGGTGCTGGAGGTGTTGGCAGAACGGCCGTTATTTGTGGCCCAACTCCTGGCTGGCGAAATGCCGCAAAACATCGAGGAAGCATTTGCTGCTGCCAAACTGGATTTGTTTCCTGGACGCAAGGAGCTAAAACAAAGCTGTAGCTGCCCTGATTATGCCGATGTGTGCAAACATTTGGCGGCAGTACACTATATTTTGGCCGAACGGTTTGATGAAGACCCGTTTTTGCTCTTTCGGCTGCGCGGCAAGAGCCAGGACGAGGTGGTGGCGGTGCTAGGGGCGGCGGCTGAAGCCGCGTCAGAGGGGGCCGAATATGCACCCGCGCCGCCGTTGAGCGGCTCTATGAACCGTTTTTGGCAAATGGGAGAGGCGTTAAACCAGTTTTCGCTGCGCGTGGCGGCACCTGAGGTGGCCTACCCTGTGCTGGAACGGCTGGGGGAGCCTGGTTTTGTGCCGGATGGTTCCCGCTGGTTGGCAAAGGTGTATGATGTGGTGACGGAAACGGCCGTTAAGCTGGCCTATACCGAGGAAAAAGAGATAGAGGAATTGGAATAATGGTGTTAAAAGATTTGCTTGACCAGTGGACAAGCGACAAATTAAAAACCTTTGTGTATTTGCTTGGCGGCACAAGTAGCATCAACCGGAAAGATGACCGACGCACCTATATTTGTATTAAGCTGTTGAAACCAGAAACCCTGCGCCAAATCTGGCAGCAGCTTGACCCAATTGCCCAGCGTGCCGTATCGGTGGCCTATCACAATGACGGCCTGTTTGATGCCTCGGCGTTTGTGGCGCAATATGGGGAATTGCCGCCACGCCCACAGAAAGATAAGTGGCATTCCTATCATAGGGAACCCATTTTGTTTGACCTGTTTGTGATTGATGGACAAATACCAGAGGATTTACGGCCGTTATTAACCAATCTCGTCTTACCCGCAGAACGGTTTCAGCTAACGGGCATCGAGCGACTTCCGGCAACTGTTTTCCAGTGGAATCATAACTGGGAAATCATTCGAGCTGATACGGAATTAATTGGTCGCACCGATTTGCTGACCTATTTGCAAATGGTTGACCAGGGGGAGTTGAAGTGGAGCGCGACCAAGAACGATTTGACCGCCGCCAGCATTCGCAAGGTGCTAAACAATTTGCTATCGGGAGATTTTCATCCTGAACAAGATAAAGTGACGGGGCGGACGGTGATACGGCCGTTTGGTCTGGATGTGTTTACCCAGGACAGCGGCCTGGTGACGCGCACGGGCAAGCTGACCGGAGCCGGGCGGCAATATTTGCAAACCCAAGATGCCGACCTGTTTTTGGAAGCGTTTGAAAAATGGAGTACGCAGGGCAAATTTGACGAATTAACCCGCATTACTGGGCTAAACGGGCTAAGTGCCAAAGGAACCCGGCTGACATCCCCCGCTTCGCGCCGTGAAAAGGTAATCGAGGCTCTGTCCTGGTGTCCCACCCATACCTGGATTTCCATCTTTGACTTTTATCGCGCCGTCCTGATTTGGCAGTTTGATTTTGCGGTTGAAGCGACCGAATGGTCAAATTTGTATGCTGGTTCTTACAAAGAATATGGGTATATGGATGCGACCGACTATTGGCGTATCGTTAAAGGGTTGTCTATTAACGCCATCATTATGGAATATTTGGCGACAATTGGGGCGGTGGATATTGCCTATGTTTCAGATGACGTTAGCTTTGCAGACGTAGGTGGGCATTACACGGACGCAGCATTGAGTTTGCATGATGGGCTGCTTTATTTTCGCATCAATAATTGGGGTGCCTTTTTGCTCGGTCAAGCTGATAGCTATGTGCCGACAGTACCACCCACGAAAGATCTGTTTACTATAGATGAAGCGCGGCAAGTGCGGTTGTTGGACAATCTGCTGCCCAATGAGCGGCTACTGCTGGAGCTAATCACTGAGCCAGTGAATGAAACCACCTATCAACTGGATGTGGTGAAGCTGTTAACGGCCGTTGAGCAAGGTCAAAATCTGGACTACCTCACCGACTTTTTAAGCAGCAACGTGCAGGGGCAATTACCGGTCTCGGTTGCCCAATGGCTGGCGCAGCTTGGGCAAAATCTGGGGGCGGTCAAGGTGGGAGAAACGGCCGTTCTCATCCAAATCAAAGACCCCGCCCTGCTTGACCTGCTGCAACAAGACAGCCAGCTTGCCAAACTGTGCGAACCCCACAACAGCAAAACCGTCCTCGTTCTTTCCAAACGACTCACCCGCTTCCGCAGCCGCTTGAAGGAACTGGGGTATTTGCTGGCGTAGCTGACGTAGGGAGTGGGGTGTAGGGGGTAGGGTGTGCTGCCTTTTTACCCCACTCCCTACGCCCCACTCCCCACAACCCCCTTCCGAATCAACTCATTTGTCCCCCGCAAAGCCCCGTAAAGCGTCCTGTAAATCCGCTCATACTGTTGCCGATAAAACTGGTGCAGCGCAGCATCGCACGGGAGCGTCTGGCTGGCAAACTGCACCTGCTCGGCAGCATCGGCAAAGCTGGCGTAAACGCCGCTGCCCACCCCAGCCAGCATCGCCGCCCCTAGGCACACCGCTTCGTCCACGGCCGGAAGGGTGATGGGGAGACCAGAAACGGCCGTTTTAATCCCCATCCACACCCCATTCCGCGTCCCACCCCCCGTTGCCACCAGCTTCGACGGCCGCACTCCCACCGCCTCCGCCATATTTTCCAGCACCTGCTGGTATTCATACGCCACCCCTTCCAGCACCGCCCGCGCCAAATGGCTGCGGCTGCTGTCCCCTGTGATCCCCACAAACGCCCCCCGTGCGTGCGGGTTGACGTGGGGCGGGTTGGCGCGGCGCAAATGAGGTACAAAGAAGACCCCGCCGCTGCCCGGCGGCGCGTCTCCCGCCAACTGCATCAACTGTTCATACCCCTCCGGCGTGGCTGCATCCCCCAGTGCCGCCCCCAGCAGCAATCGTCGCACCCAATCCACCGCCCCGCCCGACATCTGCACGCCGCTCATGGCGTAATACCGATTGGGAGCGACGTGAACCCCCTGCCCAATTTGCCGCTGCGTCACGCTGCCGTCTAATTGGGGCGCGTCAGTAGTCATCATGAGGGATTCGGCCGTTCCCATCGAGTCAAACGTATCCCCCACCTGCGTCAACCCCAGCCCAAACGCCCCGCACACATGGTCATGGCCGCCGCTGCACACCGGCAGTCCAGCCGGCAGCCCCGTTTCCGCTGCTGCCTGTGGGCTAACCCGCCCCACCTGCGTTCCACTTGGCACCAGCTCCCCCAACACGCCTCTGTCCAACCCGTTGGCCGCCAACAGCGTGGCCGACCATTCCTTCTGCGCCAAATCGAGCAGCAGCATCCGCGAAGCCAGCGAATAATCGGTTGCCGTTGCCCCGCACAGCCGAAACGCCCCATAGTCGGCCATGTTGAGCCAGCGGCGGGTGCGGCGGAACTGTTCCGGGGCATTGTCGCGCAGCCACAGCAGCCGAAAAATTCCGTATACGGGGCGCACGGCCAGCCCGGTGATGTGAGCCGTTGTCTCTTCACCAATCTGTTTTTCCCACTGTTCAGCTTGGGGCAGGGTGCGCTGGTCAAACCAGCTAATGAAGGGGTAAAGGGGTTGCCCGTGGGCATCCAATGCCACCCCCGCTTCGGCCATGCTGCTGCAGGCAATGGCGGCGGGTGCGGCACCGGCAGGGAGATTGGCTAACAGGTGGCGCAGGACAAAACAAACGGCCGTCCACACCTCCTCCGCCTCATACTCCGCCCAGCCGGGGCGCGGTGCATGGGTAATGGTGGGCGTGGTTGCCTGGGCAAGCTGCTCCCCACCCAACCCAAACGCCACCGCCTTGATGTTGGTGCTGCCGAGATCAACGCCGATGAGGGCTGGCTGGCGCATTTCAGTAATCGGTAATCGGTAATCGGTAATCAGTACTGGTCACTGATTACCGATTACTGATTACCGTTTACCATTCCCCTTCGCCGGAAAACTTCGCCTTGGCGGCGGCGGCGAACGCTTGACCGGCTTCGGCCAGAGCCGCCAGCAGTTCGTCGGCCGTCTTTCCGGCTGACTCTCGCGCTGCGGGGATGACGGTGTTGCATTCGTTTTGGTCCATAAAAACGGCCGCTTCCAGCAGCCGCGCTTCGTCTTCTGGCGGAATTGCCAAAAAGCCGTGTTTGTCGGCGTGGATTAGCTGCCCCGGCTGGATTTTGGTGCCAAAGACCTCCACTTCGCAGTTCCAGCGCACCGGGCGGACATGAGCGTGGCCGACGCACAGCCGCCGCGCAATCGCCTTGAAGCCGGCGTTGGTCATCTCATCCACGTCTCGAATGGCCCCGTCGGTGATGGTGCCGACGCAGCCGAGGGCGCGGTGGCGGTTGCTGTTCACTTCCCCCCACAGCGAGCCAAGCACCAGCGGCTTGTCTAAATCTTGCACGACGACGATTTTGGGGCCGGGGATGCTGGCGACGTAGCGGCTGTATTCGGCGTTGGCGCTGCCGTTTTGCTTGTGCGCCGGGTTGCTGGGTTCAATGACCACCGTCACGGCGTAGCCAATCATTGGCCCCATTTGCGGCATAAAATCCCGCGTTTCTTCGATGTTAAAGCCGTCGCGGGCGATGTTGTGACGGGTAATTTGCTCCCAGCCGTTGTAGATGGTGGGGGTGTTCCACCGCTTAAGCTGGAGTAGTTGGGCGTGGGTTAAGGTTCTCATGGGGTTTCCTTGTAGGAGACGACCGACGACGGACGACTACGGTTGTCTGGGGTCGGTTGTCTGTCGTCCTTAGACATTATCGGGATTAACTTTATGTCACGCAAAGGCGCAAAGACGCAAAGGAAAAATGCTTGGCGACTTTGCGTCTTTGCGTGAGAAATTCTTGTTTCCGATAATCTCTTTTATAATCAGCGTGCAATTGCCTCAACGGCTCTGGCAAAAATCTCTCCCAACCGCTTGATTCCTTCCTCAATTTCCTCTTGGCTGGCTTCGCTGAAGCTGAGGCGGAGGGTGTTTTTGCCTTCGCCGTTGGGGAAGAAGGCACCGCCGGGGATGTAG
>JAGQGA010001079.1 GCA_020432595.1 Anaerolineales bacterium
AGAGGCGGCCGATAAAGCCAGCAAAACCGCTAAACGTCAACGCACCGCTCTTTCCGACACCTTCATCGCGGCCTACGAAGCCGAAATCTTGTCTCAGTTTCAGTCCCAATCGCTGCTAGATGCCCTACCTGACGCTGCCCAGACCATCGCCCTTTTTTGTGTAGAGCGGGAGCCAACTGCCTGTCATCGCTCCCTTGTGGCTAACAAATTAGCGGAGGCGTACCAGCTAGAAGTGGCGCATTTACTGCCGGATGTGTAGTAAGTCATCATTCAACCATAGGTAAGCAAGAAGTTCAACTTCTCCAAAGAAGTTGAACTTCTAAATCACTCATTATCCAGTCGCTCATGAAAGTTTTAATCGTCGCTAAAACGAGAATGGGGGGAAGGGCCTGTATTGGTGGCATTACCTTTGCCGGACAAAGTGTGCGCCTGGTTGCGCCAGACATGGAGAGCAATGAACGCGCCAACATGGTGTTTGAAGTGGGGGACGTGTGGGAGGTGGAAACGGCCGTTCTCTCCCATCGCCCCCTTCCCCACACCGAAGATGTCCTCATCCAGCACAAAGTCCGCCTCGCTCCCCTGTCTGGCATCATCCCCTTCATCGAAAAACATATGCCGCCCAAAACGGGCGG
>JAGQGA010001080.1 GCA_020432595.1 Anaerolineales bacterium
CGATATGGTATTGGCCGCCGAAAAGGCGCTGCAAGACACGAAGGCCAGCATCAAGGCGCTGCGCCGCCAGGCGCGGCAGGCCGTCACTCTGGAAGAACAGCACGCCATCCAGGAAAAAATCCGCCAACTGGAAAAGCAGCAGCGCCGCCAGCGACAGGAAATCTTCCAGGTGGAAGATGAGATCATGGAAAAACGGGATGCTCTGATAGAATCCCTGGAAAAACGCCTGTCGCAAAACACGGCCACGGAGACCCTGTTTACCATCCATTGGCGCGTGGCATAATGTCACTTAGATTGGTTCAATCTGGGAGATTGAACCAATCTTGGAGAAACGATGAATCCAAAATACGAAAAGCTGAAAGCACTGCTCAAAGAACTATTCCAACTAGACCAACCCGACCTGGACTTTGGCCTGTACCGCATTTTACACGCCCGCAGCGCGGAGATTAACCAATTTCTGGACCATGATTTGCTGCCCCAGGTGCGACAAGCATTTGAGGAATATCAACCTGCGGACAAAGCCGAACTGGAAAAACAGCTCCGCGAAAAATCAGCCCAATACCGGGCCGATGGCCTTGATCCAGATTCGGTTCCGGGTGTGCAAAAATTGCGGCAGCAGCTTAACGAAGCGG
>JAGQGA010001081.1 GCA_020432595.1 Anaerolineales bacterium
CGAAGCTGGTGGCGTTGTATAAAGACGGCCGTTTAAAGCTCGACGAACTTGTCACCAAAGAGTACCCTCTCGAAGAAATCAACGAAGCCGTCGCCGCCGTCAAGCGAGGCGAAGCACTGCGTAACGTCATCGTTTTCTAGATGAGAGCAGAGAGCAGCGAATAAGTTTTGTTGGCAATTATGACACAGAGGTTCACAGAGATAAGAGGAGTTTCACAGAGGGAAGAAAAGAGTATCTTCGGAAAAATCATTGTTCCCGCTTTTATCTCTCTGTGCTTCTCTGTGCCTTCTCTGTGTCACTCTGTGTCACTGAACGCCAACAGCACCTATTGATTCTGCTCTCCCTTATCACCCAGAACACCCCCTATGAAAATCCAAAGCATTGAAACCTTTGCCAATGAATTTGTGGCCTTTGTTCGGGTACGCACTGAGGAAGGAGCGGAAGGGTGGGGGCAGGTTTCTACCTACCACGCCGATTTGACTGCCCAAGTACTGCACCGGCAGGTGGCTCCCTACGCGCTGGGGCGCGACACCGATGAGTTGGAGACGCTGGTTGACGAGATTGTGGAGCTGGAATTCAAATTTCCCGGCTCTTATGTGCGGCGGGCGTTAACGGGGCTGGATACGGCCGT
>JAGQGA010001082.1 GCA_020432595.1 Anaerolineales bacterium
AGATGATTTTTCTTCCACGCCCTGTTTTTTTGCATTTTTGGCCTGAACGTCGTTCAATAGACAAGGTGAGGCAAAGCATATGAGAATTCCCCGCAAATATATTGGCCTGTTGGCCGTTATCATTTTGTTCGCCCTCATTTGGTCGCGGCTGCGTATCGCCATTGTTATTCCGCTGTCGCTGGGGCAAGCAATCCTCTTGTTCGCTGTTTTGGCTTTTGTCATCTTTTTGGCGATTGACCATTTGATTAATCGTTCGTAATTGATGAAGATTGGGGACTGGAGATTAGAGATTGTGAAGGTTCATAATCTCCAATCTCCAATCCTCAATCTCATCTCTTCCATCAAGGACTTTCCATGACCAACTGGGATGAAATCCGCGCCTATTTTCCCGCTTTGGCGCGAAATGTGTATTTGAATACGGCGGGAGGTGCGCCGCTTTCGGTGAGAACGGCCGTTTCCGCCAAACAATATTACGACGAAGGCAGCCAATACGGCGAAGCCCGCTGGAACGACTGGCTGGCTCGTGTCGAAGAAACCCGCACCCTCGTTGCCAACTTCATCAACGCCCCCACCGCCGACATCGCCTTTTTGCCCAACGTCACCCTCGGCCTCAACATTGCCGCCCAGCTTT
>JAGQGA010001083.1 GCA_020432595.1 Anaerolineales bacterium
CACGTCGAGTTGGCGAAGAAATTCCCGAACTGCTTTCTCGAAATCACCTTTACCTCGGTGACCAGCGGCAGCATCGAGTACATGGTCGAGGAAGTCGGCTCCGAGCGCGTGCTGTACGGCTCTGACGCCCCGATGCGCGATCCCTATCCGCAATTCGGCTGGGTGGCCTATGCCGATATTTCCGAGCAGGACAAACGCAACATCTTTGGCCGCAACATGGAGAAAATCCTGGCGCGGGTGAAGCTGCCGGAATAGCACGCTGGCAAAGTCCGGTGGGGAATTCTGTGGAATTCGCGAAACGCAAAATGCAATGACACAGGTTGTAGAGACGCAAAATTTTGCGTCTCTACAATCAATCCCATTTGTCATACCGGAAGCATCTATTTGGCGAAATTGCTGCTTCGCATTTTGCGCAAAAAAGGGTACAATCAGGGAAAGACAAACCGCCGACATACGCTGAAATTGACCGAGCCGCGCCGAAGCAGTTTTCGACAAAAAGCATTTCGGCGACGCTCGGCAGCATTCGGCGTGATTCGGTGGGAATTTCTTCTTTGAAAGCATTCATTTCAATCAAGTCATGTTGGCAGGGGCATGGCGCGACATGCCCCTACGTTCAGCCTCATCTGTCA